>JBILTA010000569.1:0-4013 GCA_044371785.1 Pirellulaceae bacterium
ACTGCGCGGGCTAACGGAACACCGCGCTGTAAATGCGTATGAATGTTCTCAATAGCCACAGTCGCTTCATCAACCAATATACCAATGGCCAAGGCCAAGCCACCAAGCGTCATTAAGTTTATCGTTTGACCCGACATCCATAACGCGAGAATCGAACAGAAAAGCGCTAATGGAATATTGAGCACCACGATTAACGCGCTTCGCCAGTCACGAAGGAATAGCAATATCATCAAGCCGACGAGTCCCGCGCCAAGTAAGCTTTCGGTTACCACACCTTCAACCGCTTTGGTTACATAGGGTGATTGATCAAACTCGAAGCGGACGTCGATCCCTTCACCTTCGGCACCCAAGGCTTCCTTCATTTTGGGTAACGAATCTTTGATGTTATTGATGACACTGAGTGTTGAGGCTTCTGCGCGTTTGGTTGCCAAAATGTATACGGCTCTGCGGCCATTGACCAAGGCGTATCCAGCGGGAGCATCGGCCGCATCTTGTATAAACCCGACATCACGCAAGTAAACAGGGTCGGAACCTGTGCGAATCGGAATGGTGCCAAGTTGTTGTGGATCTTTAACCACGGAGTTCACCGGTACCATCGGATACAAATCGCCTATAGGGATATTTCCCGATGGACTTAGTGTGTTCCCTTTGGTCAACGCAAGTATGACTTCGTCGGGTGACATACTGTAGGACTGCAATTTTTTGGGATCGACTGTGATCACAATCGATCGCGCTGAACCGCCGAAAGGAGGTGGCGCCGAGACTCCCGGAAGACTTGAGAACATTGGACGCACTCGGAACAACGCCAGGTCTTGTATTTCAGCAATACTGCGAGTGTCGCTCGATAGGACCAAGTACCCAACTGGAACGCTGCCCGTATCAAACCGCATCACAAAGGGTGAAACCGTTCCCGGGGGCATAAAAGCTTGGGAGCGATTCACATAGTTGATTGTCTCTGCCATCGCTTGAGCCATATTGGTCTCAGGATGGAAATAAAGTTTCATCAAAGCAGTGCCTTGCACGTTTCGCGACTCAACGTGACGGATTCCGCTGATATAGAGAAAGTGATATTCGTAATAGTTGGTGAGAAAGCCTTCCATTTGTGCTGGATCCATACCGCCATATGGTTGGCAAACATAAATGACGGGTAGATTAAGCTTCGGAAAAATGTCGACTTCCATGCCTTTGGGAAGTCCTGATGGGTAGCGCCATTTGAAGTGTTGAAACAGAGCTGGACCAATAGCCAAGAAGCAACCCAATGCCAGACTAAGGACGGCAACCATCACGGTCGCAGGGCGGCGCATGGCAAACAAGATGAGTTGCATAGCGTAGAAGTTTTCCCGTTTGTCCTCAAAAGAGCGCCCTATGTTCGCTATTGCCAGAAGCGATTCACCAAGCGGCAAAGTTTATCAAATTGGACACGTCATTCTAATTCACACATGACGAACTTTATACGGCTCTACGACCAGAACTTTCTGAATGTCTGATTCAGTCGCTATTCTCCTAACAATCGACGGTCGAAATAGATCAGGAGCAATGGCTATATTCCCTACACATGGCCCGCCATTCGGTAATCTGGAGCGACCGCAAAATGAGAACCAGTGTGAATTGGCTAGCTTATTCGACACTTATCTGCCCAATCGTCATTTGCGGTTGTGCCTCGACGAAATCGAACCTATCCAAAAAGGCAGAATCTAGTTCAATTGCAGCGGAAAACAGCGCCAAAGACGGACAAGCCTTGGTTTTACCAGCGAGTTTTCAGGCGTCTTCATCCACTGTTTCCCCGGCCCCTTCCTCCTCAACACCCGTTGAATTGAGTTCTGTGAATTCCATTCCCCCGTCTTTGGTGGAAACCGAGGAAGTTCCCATCAACCTGCCGTCTGCTCTAGCTATGGTTGGTGGTCAGCATCCAGTGGTCGGCCTAGCTCAGTGGAAAGTTAGGGAAGCCTATGCGCAAATGGATCGCGCCAAAGTGATGTGGCTCCCGAGTATTCAGCCGGGTTTTAACTTCCGTCGTCGCGATGGGAACTATCAGGCCGTTGACGGCGAAATCGTCGATGTAAACCTCAACTCGTTGAATTATGGACTTGGTACAGGTGCCGTGGCTGCAGGTTCGCCTGCTGTGCCCGGAGTGGTCGCTCGGTTTCATTTAGCCGATGCCATCTTCTTACCAAAAGCGACTGAAAAAAATGCTTGGGCACGAGGGCATGCGGCGACAGCAACTCTCAATCAACAATTGTTGAACGGTGCAACAGCCTATTGCGATTTATTGGAGGCATATCAAGCGACGGACGTCCTTGAAAAGTCGCTACAACGAACCGAAGAGCTCGCGAATATCACAGCAGAATACTCCAAAGCGGGCCAAGGCTTGCAGTCTGATGCAGATCGCTCGGCAACGGAACTCGCTTTGTTGCGGTCGCGTTTGTTGACTGCTAAAGAGCAGCAGTATATCGCGTCGAGTCGGTTGGCTCGCGCCCTGAGCGTCCCGATGACTACCAAATTTGTACCACAAGATGTGTTTGTGTTACCGATTGAGTTTGCAGCCGCAGATAGCGACGAAGGAACTCTTGTAGCACAAGGCTTGGCTCGTCGTCCAGAATTGAAGGAATCACAGGCTCTCGTAGCTGCTGCTTATGAGGCTTATAAACGCGAAAAGTATGCACCATTTGTGCCGAGTGTTTTGTTGGGCTTTAGTACAACCAGTTTCGGTGGCGGATTGGGAAGTAATCCAGAGAACTTTGGCGGCCGTTATGACGCAGATGCCTTGCTCGTGTGGGAGACTCGAAATCTAGGATTGGGAGAAGGTGCAGCGCGTCGCGAAAAACATGCTCAAATCCAACAGGCAACTTACACCAAATTACGTCTAATGGATCAAGTGGCGCAGGAGATTGCAGAATCCAAAGCCCAAGTCTCCATTCGAAAACAACAAATCGAGATCATGGAAGCTGCGATCGAAAACGCTATGTCATCGTATCAACGCAATTTGGAGCGAATTAAACAGGGCCAAGGGCTCCCGATCGAAGTGTTACAGGCGATTCAGGCTTTGGAGACTTCACAACGTGCCTATGTTAAAGCGGTAGTCGATTACAATCGTGCGCAACTTCAACTTCAGTGGGCGCTGGGATGGCAAGTCGACCAGATGGTAATGCATTCATCAGTCCATCCGGATGAAAAGATGGACTGATGAGGTTCCGTCTCTTTCGGATACCCCATTGTCTGTCAGTAAACCAGAATTCGTTCTGCCGAATTTTTTAATTGCCACCCGGCCGGAGAGTTCTACCTTCTTGCCTTGGCGGGAATTTTTTCAACGTTTCCGTATGTTCGCGAAGAGCGTCTTGCACTTGCCCTCCCCATGCCACTCCCAAGAGCATCGCAAAGTCGTTCAAGTTCAATAAGTTTGCTCCACTCTTCTACGAAGGAGCACCAAATCTCTGGGCGAGCGGCAGTAGTGGCTCTTTTCAGTATTGAACGAGCCTAGCAATCCAATGGAACAGAATACTGCGAGAGTTACGTTAAGTTTGCTGCTGTTTCGACTTAGTTCATCTCAATAACAAAGATTTCGATATCTGATGGCGAACTTCAGCCATTCGGGATTTCTTCCATTTGAACTCAAGCAGAAGCAGGAGAGTTGTCGTCGTCATCTGGGGACACAAGGGAAACGACGGCACTTTACATTCTGCTACAATTTACCAGAGTTATCGAGTGTTAGGGTGCATGAGCGAGGCATGACCGAAGCGACTTGATAGCGGATCAACGTAACCATCCTTTAAGAAATTTAAATGCCGGAAGATTGCCGAGCAAAACTCACCGTGGAAAAACGTGCAGTTCGGGTGTCCGCGAAATACGTCATGCGTACAGTGGGTGGCTGGTGGCCTAAGTCTCCGCCGACGATCGCATTAGAGATGAAGAATCGTTCCTTATGAACACGTTTAGCGAGACGGCCGCACACAACTCACACAAGACAGAGCGTGTTAACCCGGTGTGGGTTTTGCATGGATTTGGTGCAACCAAAA
>JBILTA010000077.1:0-12746 GCA_044371785.1 Pirellulaceae bacterium
AGAGAGGAGGGCAGGAGAGCAGGAGAGCAGGAGAGCAGGAGAGCAGGAGAGCAGTGGAGGCTAGGGGGAATGGGGGATAGGCTGGCATTTGCCCCAGCTAGGCCCAGGGTGTGTCGCACAAAGAGGCATATTGCCTGAGGTAAAACCGTCGAGCCCCATTGCAAGGGGAGACGCTCATCGGGAAACTGACAACTCTGGCAAAATGCCAGAATTTTGTTCGTTTTCACGGATTCGACCCAAGGTTTATTTCGCTTAAGGTTTTCTGACTCGACCATGAATAAAGCTCCCAAGACGGCCATTCAGCCGACACGTGCGGAAGACTATCCGGAGTGGTATCAACAGGTGATCAAGGCAGCGGATTTGGCGGAAAATTCGCCTGTTCGCGGTTGCATGGTCATCAAACCGTGGGGCTACGCGCTCTGGGAGAATATGCAGCGAGTGCTGGATGGCATGTTCAAAGCCACCGGTCATCAAAATGCCTATTTTCCGCTTTTTATCCCGATGAGCTATCTGGAAAAGGAGGCCGAACACGTCGAAGGCTTCGCAAAAGAGTGCGCCGTCGTTACCCATCATCGTCTGGAACCAGACGGGCAGGGTGGTTTGCGACCAGCCGGGCCGCTGGAAGAACCGTTGATTGTTCGCCCCACCAGCGAAACCATTATCGGCGCGATGTATGCCAAATGGGTGCAGTCGTACCGCGACCTACCGATTCTGATCAACCAATGGGCAAACGTGGTTCGCTGGGAATTGCGAACCCGACTCTTTTTGCGCACTGCCGAGTTCCTTTGGCAGGAAGGGCACACGGTCCATGCCACCGCAGAAGAAGCGATGGAAGAAACCCGCAAGATGCTCGACGTCTATGCAGACTTCGCTGAGAACTATATGGCTGTCCCTGTGATCAAGGGAGAAAAAACGGCCGGCGAACGGTTCCCTGGAGCGGACATGACTCTCGCGATCGAAGCGATGATGCAAGATCGTAAAGCTCTGCAAGCTGGTACTTCGCACTTCTTGGGTCAAAATTTCTCTAAGGCTCAAGAGATCAAATTCCAAGACCAAAACGGGAATTTGGCATACGCCTGGACGACCAGTTGGGGTGTCTCCACGCGTTTGGTTGGCGCACTGATCATGACTCATAGCGATGATGATGGCTTAGTGTTGCCACCTCGTTTAGCACCATCGCACGCAGTGCTGCTACCCATCTATCGCGACGATGCACAGCGCGAAGAAGTGTTAGCTTATTGCCGCAAATTGCGAGCCGATTTGCAAGCGATCGTCTGGGATGGCCAGCCGTTGAGAATCGAGATCGATGATCGCGATTTGCGTGGCGGTGAGAAGAAGTGGCATCACGTGAAGCGTGGTGTGCCATTGCGTTTGGAAGTAGGCCCCAAGGATTTAGCCCAAGATGCGGTCTTTGTAGCACAACGCGACAATGGCGAACAAAAATCGATGCCACGCGCTACTTTGTTAAGCGATTGCATTGAAATCTTGCAGGCGATGCAAAATCGGTTGTTCCAAAAGGCGTTGGATTTGCAAGTGAAGAATACCTTCGAAATCGACAACGAAGCAGACTTCCGCAAACTCTTTACGCCGAAGAATGAGGAGGCACCAGAAATCCATGGTGGTTTTGCTTCGTGTTATTTTGCTTCGGAAGAAGATGTGGCCCCCTTGTTGCAAGAATTGAAAGTCACGATCCGTTGCATACCGATTGCCAACGTGGACGAGCCTCCCGGTAAATGCTTCTTGACCGGTAAGCCAGCTGCCCGGCGGGCCATTTTTGCAAAAGCATACTAGAAGAAAAGTGTGGTAGGTTTTTGGCATGGGATCGATTCAGCCGCATTTCCACACGCTCGCTCTGGTGGCGGTCTTTAGCCGCCATCCAGAAGCGATGGCGTGGGGCTTGGAAAAATTGCAGACCATGCTGGGACCCATCGCTTTACAGAGCGAGGACTTTGATTTCTCAGAGACTCGTTTTTACACCAAAGAAATGGGCGAAGGTTTGCGTAAACGGCTGGTATTATTTGAGCCGTGGTACGACGCTGGTCATCTGACGGAGTGCAAGTTGCAGACGAACGCTTGGGAAGAGGAACTCGCTCAGACAGGGCAGTTTCCTGACGCACGACCTTTGAATCTGGATCCGGGTTATCTGACATTGGCTAAGTTTGTCCTGGCCACAACGAAGGACCGTGAGCATCGGCTCTATCTTCGCGACGGTATTTATGCCGAACAGACGCTGTTCTTTGCTCACAAGCATTGGCAGCCGCGACCATGGACTTATCCCGATTATTGTCGAGCCGATTTTCATGTTTTCTTTCATACCGCTCGTCGTTATCTCAAAGATAAACTGAATCGCGAAGCGGAGCAGGAATTTCAGACTGAGGAGTGAGTGTGATGTCGCGAGGCCTACTCCTCGTCTTGATTTTGACTACCGTCCTACCAAGCTTCTTCATTAGTTTGGTTATGGTCGCTTTGGTGCGTCGTTGGGCAGAACGCTTGGGGCTTATGGATCGCCCAGGCGTTCGTAAAGTTCATTCCCATCCTATTCCGCTTGGTGGTGGGATTGGTATTTGGTTTGCCGTATTGCTTACGTTTTTGAGCGGTGGGACGGCTGTATGGCTCTTAAGTCACAACATGCTGGGCGACCTGCGTTCGGCACTGAATATACCGGAAGACGTGGCCGTTTATTTTCCAGGGATGGTCTATCGGTTCGGACAGATGCTAGGTTTGTTGGTTGCCGGTACAGTCTTGATGATTCTGGGATTGGCCGATGATCGATACGGTCTTAAATGGCAAATACGACTCGGAGTAGAATTTGCGGTGGCCGCTTTTGTCGTGTTCGGTTTAGGGATGCAGTTGACTGCGTTCTTGCCATGGAATTGGATTGCGGGTGTGATCAGTGTCGTGTGGATTGTGGCATTGGTGAATTCATTCAACATGCTTGATAACATGGATGGCTTATCGGGTGGCGTAGCGGCCATTGCGGCCACGATGTTAGCGATCATGCTTCTTTCAACACCCGCTCAGCCGCAGATTTTTGTGGCCGCCATGTTATTAGTTTTGGTTGGCGGTTTACTGGGATTTTTGGTTCATAATTGGCCCCCTGCCAAAATTTTTATGGGAGATGCGGGAAGTTATTTCGTTGGCTTTTGGATTGCATGTTGTACTCTTTTAGCTACTTATGCAGGTTCAAAAACAAGCCAGTCACATGCGATATTGGCCCCCGTGTTTGTGCTGGCGATTCCGCTCTATGACATGATCAGTGTGATTATCATTCGTATCTCGGAAGGTCGTAGTCCTTTTGAAGGCGACAAGCGACATTTTTCGCATCGCTTGGTCGAAATGGGGCTGACCAAGAAACAAGCGGTGCTGACGATTTATTTGGCGACGGCAACCTGCGGACTTGGGGCTTTGCTGTTGCCACGTGTTGATGCGATTGGCGCCGTGATCGTCAGTGCCATTGTACTGTGCGCTTTGGGGTTGATTCGAATATTGGAGTCCCAAGCGTGGGGAAAAAGCAACTGAGTTCTAAGAAACAATCGGCCAGTCCAAGCGGTCGCACTGCGGAGTCCAAGCCGTCGCTGTCCTCAAAAGTGATCGAACCATTTTCGATTGCAACCAGTGAATCATCAAAGGTATTTGCGTTGGTTGTGGGGGCAGGTCTTTCAGCCACCATGTTAATGCCAACCGATTCTGTCAGTGGTGTCTTGGGACAAGGTCTCCCTCTGGTAGCATATTGGTTGTTGGTCCCCTTTCTGCTCACATGGCTTGTTGCACAGAGATCCTTTCTGGCAGATGGATCTGGCAAAGCAATGTTGCAACGCACCGCGATAGTTGCCACTTACGCTTGGGCTCCGGTCTTGATATGGGTAGCGACCGTCGTGATGGTTCGCTGGGATCAAGGCAACAACCGCATGAGCTTGAACATGTTATGGCAATATGTGGGGGCTGCATTTTGCATGGTAGTGCTCACGGTCTATGCTTCCAATAACAGTCGTCGCCGTGGCTTGTTGCAACTGTTTCTCTTTCTCTGTTTTGGCTTGGCCGTACATGGACTGTATCAATATCTGATTAGCATGCCTGCTGATCGCCGCGCGTTCGAGCTTGATCCAATTGCCGTGATGCGACTCGCTGGTATCGATGCTGAAATTGGTTCACAAGAGTATCAGCAGTTTAAAAATCGAGTGGAAAGTACCGAGCCATTTGCTACCTTTGCGCTGGCGAACTCATTGGCTGTTGTCTTGGGTGTGGCCACTGTGCTTGGCTTTGGTATGGCAGTCGGTGACTGGCTGAAAAAACGAAATCTTCGTTGTGTCCTTGCATGGTTGTTGCTGACGTTTGTCATCGGCCTTGTGTTGATACTCACTAAGAGTCGAGCGGCATGGATTGGTGCGGCTGTGGGGATGGCAGGTTTGGTTGCATCCTTGATTTGGAGTCGACGCGATTTGCGACCTGCGATGACTTGGGTGAGTGCGCTGGGAGTTATCGGTCTAGCAATACTTGGTTGGATCGGATATCGCCAAGATCCGCTGGTGGTACTGGAAGCGACCAAATCGTTTCAATATCGAATCGAATATTGGATCGCGACGGGGCGCATGATCGCCGATCACTTAGTGACAGGTGTTGGAGTTGGTCAATATCAAAGCCACTACACTTGGTACAAGTTGCCACAAGCCAGTGAGACCGTTGCAGATCCGCACAATTGGATCATGGAGATATTGGCCACGACCGGTCTCGGCGGACTTTTGGCGTGGTGCATGTTCTTAGGAGTCATCTGGCGTTGGCGAGGGAAGATACTGAAGTTTGCGGGTGCATCTCATGCAAAAGCCTCGACCCTCACAACCACTGAGAGCGAGACGTCGTCCGTAAAATTGGCAAGTTCCAAGGACGATCATACATCGGCTAATGACTACGGAATTTGGGATGAAGCTGGCCCGGAGATGTCGCAAAAAGGGCTTTATGTCGGCGCGTATTTAGGGGTTGTGGTGGCGGTGGTTTTGGGCTTGCCGCTCGGTTTGCTTCCTGACATTTTACCGTTGTTTTGGGCCATTCTGGGCGCGAGCCTAATTGGTGCCTGGATCCTGTGGGAGCAGGGAGTTGCTGCTGGACATAAAAGTGCGCGGCAATCGGGTGATGCACTAACGGGGGACGTGGTTTCGCCCGCAATACAAAAGAGCGTCGTGTTTTGGTCGAGCGTGGTATGGGGACTTTCGCTGTTGGCGGCAGGTGGGTGGATGGTCCCGGGTGTTTGTTTGCCTTTGTGGATTTTCGCAGCTCTTTGGATAGGAGCCCTTGGCGAGCCACTTAAGCCGCGTAGAACCGCTGATGCGCCTAACGGCTCAGACTGGCCCGTCGAAAGAACTCGTTGGATTTTGATGCAGGTCGGGAAAATCGCAATATTCGCCATTTTTTTATGGTCCGCATGGAATCCGGTCATGAATTTGCTTCCCGTGCTGAGTTCTTTGAACTTTGGACCTCGCGCTGACGTATCCACCCTGCAAAAGGCGACGAACATCGATCCATTGGATCCACGACCATACCAATTTTGGGCCAGATATTGGCTGGAAAAAGGGCTTAGCGGCACATCCGCCGACCGCCAAAAGGCACTTGCGGCTATCGAAACTTGGCTTCAGCGAGATCCAGCAAGTTCTGCTATGCAGCGAAACGCGGGGGATTGGGTTTGGCTCATGGCAGCTTCGCCAAAATTGCAAGGAACGGGAAGTGTTGATGAAGATTTGCTGAACTTGGCGACTCGTTATTATCGGGCTGCCGAGCAACGTTATCCGAATGATGCTAGTATGGTTTTACAGTTGGCGGCGATCCAAGAGGCCGCTGGTGGCCATGAGTCTGCGGTAGGATTGGCCGAAAGGGCCCTCCAAATAGACCAGTCCCACTCCCATCGAGATCGCAAATTAGAGATACAACGGATCTGGTGGCCTGGATTTGTGGCCGCTGATAGTACAATAGGGGTTCAGACTGGCGGCGACTTTATGGTGCCAGCCCCTGAAGTTTTGAAACTCATTCTCGGTTCTTCTCGTTGAATTTAGGGTTCGGAAATGATTCGTTTTCTGGCGATTGTCATCGTAGCGATCGTGGTGGGTACGCTTCTAGGTTTTGCTGGGCATAGCCGAACTTTCAGTGGCGTCAAAGAGCGTTTTGAACAACGACCCGTTGATGTGCCAATGAAAGAAGGGAGTCCCTTCGAGCCAACACCCGTCACTAAAGAATTTCCTGGCCAAGAAGAAACGTTGAAGGGTGAAAGTGGCTCAACGGAATCGGGAGAATCCGAGGAAAAGGATACCAATGGTAAGGGAACCCCACTTGGGAACATTGGCTCCGGGTTTCCTGTAAACGTGCCTGCTGGCGGCTCACTGTCACCTTTCTTGCCCGACATGGCTCCGAAAGCAGAATTGGTCAACGGAGCCTCGCATGACTTTGGAACGATGCAACGCCGCGCGAAAAAGTCGCACACCTTTATCATCAAGAACGCTGGAAAATCACCACTCGATCTGAAAGTGGAAGGCTCTACCTGCAAATGCACCATCGGAACTCTCAATAAGTCACAACTTCAACCCGGTGAAGAGACTGGCGTTACCCTCGAATGGAAAACGGAAACCTCAGCTATCGAATTCGCTCAATCTGCGGAAATCAAAACAAATGATCCACGTCAACCGATGCTCAAACTGACCGTCAAAGGCATCGTTGTCGATAAGCTGCTTATGGATCCAGATCTGTTGGAACTGGGAGAATTTTCAACCAACGAGCCAGTGATCAAGACCGTGCGTATGTACAACTTCGCAAAAGATACCGTAAAGATCAACAAGATCGAGTGGAGCGAACAGACCAATGCTGAACTGATAAAGTTTACTCATCGCGAAATACCCCTCGCAGAAAACACCAATGAGGATTTCAAAGAGGCAACTCAGATTTTTGAGATTACGGTCGAGCTTCCGAAGGGATTTCCGCAAGGTAAGTTGAATGGCGTAATGCGAGTTGAAACCGATATCGAAGAGAACTCGTTATTAGAATGCGGTATTCGCGGTCGAGGAACGGGAGATGTCACGCTGTTGGGAGGGAAAAACTTCAACTTGGAATACAACATTTTGGAGTTGGGCGATATCAAACAAAGTGAAGGCAAGGAAACGAAAATCTTTATTTCTGTGAAAGGTCCAAACCGCGACAAAGTGGAATTGAGTGTGAAAAGCGAAGTTCCCGAAGATGCCGTGAAGGTTCAGCTTGGCCAACCTTCGGTTCGTGGCGAAAGCATCTTGTATCCACTGGAGATCGTGGTTCCAAAAGGTGGGCCGCTATCAAATTACCCAGGTACCTCAACCACTAATTTCGCTAAAATTGTTTTAAAGTCGAAATCAGAATTGGAACAAGAAATTCCGATCTACCTTCGGTTGGTGGTATCTGCGGACGAGTGAAAAAGGAGTCGATAGGGTGACCAAGAGATTCTTTGCACGACAAAATAGTCAAGTTGGGACATCCTTAGAATCTGTGGGCCAGAACCACTCTAAAGACCAGAACTCATGGGCCAAGGTCTTTTTGCCTGTAATGCTAGCATTCCTTGTGGCGGGCTGTGATCAAACAGGTACCAAAAGTGTGGCTCAAGGCGAAAAGAAGGCTGTTGGCCCGGGTCCCAGTTTGACGGCACCGACGACTCCCAAGGGAGAAAGTCCATTGCCCTTGAAGACCGAATCGAGTTCGGCTCCGGAACAAAAGGACTCTGTTGATGCGACGGTAACGACACCCGCTGTTGCCACGGGGGGAACCTCATCACCCCCTTCTACGACTGCCTCACTAAGTTCGCCAGTTCCCAGTGAGACGAGCGAACAGGGGCAATCGGGTCAGGTGCCTGGGGTTGGCGAGGGAGTGGAAGTTGCGTTGGCAAGAGATGCGGACGCTGCGGACAAGACCGACAGCAGTCGGACAAAGTTGATTAACGACTCGGATCGAAAAGGCGGCACACCATTGACGGTTGCGACTGAGGCCGAACGCAATCAGAAGATAGCCAGCGATTGGCCGAAGCCTTGGGCCGCGCTCTTTTTGACAGGGCAACAAAAAGGCTATATTGAACCGTGTGGTTGCACCGGTTTGGAAAATCAAAAAGGTGGCCTTAATCGCCGCGATACTCTGCTCAAGATGCTTCAAGACCGCGGCTGGGATATGGTTCCACTGGATGCTGGTAGCCAGGTACGACGAAAAGGTCGCCAGGCGGAGATGATTTTTCGTTTCAGTGCTGATGCCATGGCCAAAATGGGCTATCGAGCGATAGCGTTAGGCGAGCAGGACCTACAGCTTTCAAGCGCAGAGTTGTTGCAGATTACGGCTTCTGAAGGGAATCAACGTACTGCATTTACTTCAAGCAACGTGAGCATCGTAGATCCATCTTTGATGAATCAATGGCAGGTAATCGAAATCAATCAGCGCAAGATTGGCGTTACTGCAGTGCTGGGCAAATCAAAGAAGCCTGACATTTCTAGCGAAGAAATTTTGATCGACGATCCAGTGACCTCGTTGCAAAAGGCGATGGCGCAACTCAAGGAGCAAAAGTGTGATTATTGCGTTCTGATTGCCCATGCGAATTTGACGGAGTCTGCCGATTTAGCACGCTCTGTTCCAGGTTTTGACTTGGTTGTAACAGCAGGGGGAGAGGGTGAGCCTACGTATTTGCCAGAACCCATTGATGGCACCAAGTCTGTGATGGTGCAGGTTGGGGTGAAAGGCATGTATGTTGGACTCGTGGGCTTGTTTGATGATGTGAACAATCCGGTTCGCTATCAACGTATCGCCCTCTCATCGCAGTTTGAAGATTCACCTCGAATGATGGATGCGTTTCGAAGTTACCAGGAGCAATTGCAAAAGCAGGGGTTAGAGCGATTGGAAGTAGTGCCAACTTCTCATCCAACAGGCCGAACGTTTGTGGGATCACAAAGTTGCTCCGAGTGCCACACCACTGCTTTTGAAGTCTGGAAAGATACACCTCATGCGCACGCTACGCAGTCGTTGATTCAGCCTGGCGAACGTTCCGATATCGCTCGTCATTTCGATCCCGAATGTTTAAGTTGCCACGTTACTGGATGGAATCCTCAGAAGTTCTATCCGTATGAGACGGGCTATCTTTCCGTAGAGAAGACTCCATTGATGATGGAGAATGGATGTGAGAACTGTCATGGACCTGGCAGCCAGCACGTGGCAGCGGAAAACGGTGACATCGAAGCTGATGAAACCATGTTGACGAAGTTGCGAGAAGAAATGCGGCTTCCGTTAGCTCAAGCTCAAGAGAAGTGTCTTGAGTGCCATGATATCGACAATAGTCCCAATTTTCATCGAGACGGAGCGTTCGAAGAATTTTGGGAGCAAGTCAAGCATTACGGCAAGGACTAAGGGATTTTATGATCCTTGGGCTTTGGTCAAGGCTAATTCAATCCGCTTGCAGATCGAAGGAACACCAAGAATTTCCATCGCTTCGAACATTCCGACGCCGAGGCCTTTGCCAGTGATGGCGACTCGCAAGGCGTGAATGATCTGGCCAATCTTGAGTTGCTTTTCTTCAAGATAAGCTTTCAGGCAATGTTCATATTCCGCAGCTGTTTGTGGTCCTACTTGTTTCAAGCGGTCTGAAAATTCCTTCAGCCAAGTGGGTGCGTCAGCGACAGTCGCAATTCGCTTTTGAAGATCTGCTTCTTGGAAAGCTAGTTGTGTATCGTCGGTGAAAAATTCATCGTACTGCAAAATGTCGCCTGCGATTTTCAGCCGGTCGCCTGCTGCACGAACCACTTTTTCGATACGCTCGGCAATGGTGCAGGGGGGCGGTGTTGTGACCCAACCTGCCTTTTGGAGAAAGGGCAGAACGAGAGCCACTTTCTTTTTTAGATCCAAACGTTGCATCCAGCGAGCCTGGAACGAGAGGAGCTTTTGCGGATCGAAACTAGCTGGCGCGCGATTGACTCGTTCAAGAGAGAATAATCGAATCATCTCATCGACGGTGAAATCTTCGGTCGAGTCATCAAGCGACCAACCGACGAGCAGCAAGTAGTTGAGAATTGCTTCGGGTAGGAAACCAATTTGTTTGTAGAAGTCTACAACAACAGGATTGAATGTTTCAGGGGCCATCGGCAGTCCGATTTTCTCGGCGATCGATTTGCCTTGTTCGTAGAGATTCTTGAAATCAGCTTGCTTAAGATATTTGTCGAGTTTGCGTTTGCTCATCTTCGCTGTGCCGCCCGGTTCCGCGACGTAAGGGAGGTGCGCATAGATTGGTAGTGCATAGCCCAACGATTGCGCGATAAAGACCTGGCGTGGTGTGTTGGGAAGATGTTCTACAGCACGAACAACATGAGTAATTTTGAAGTCGTAATCGTCGACAACGCTCGCCAAATGGTAAAGGAATGTTCCATCAGCGCGTTGAATCACGTGGTCTTGTTCGGCGGCCCAGTCGAATTCAACATCACCTCGGATCAAATCGTTGAATTGACATTTTCCTTCTCGAGGAGTCTTTAGACGCACAACAGATTGCCGGCCTTGGGCGGTCCATTCAGCAGCTTGAACGTCGTTTAGTGCCATCCATGCGCGATCGTAAACAAAGGTCTTCCCGGCTTTTTCGGCTTCGTCGCGTTGTTGCGCAAGTTCTTCGGTTTTAGCAAAGTCGCGATAAGCGTGGCCTGATGCAAGCAACGCGTCGACAGCCGCTTGGTATCGTTGGCTGCGTTGCGATTGGAAGTAGGGCGCATAAGGGCCACCACAATCGGGACCTTCGTCCCATTGCATTCCCAGCCAACGGAATCCATCTAGGATAGGCTGCAATGCTTCGTCGACGTTGCGTTGTTGATCCGTATCATCGATCCGCAACAAAAACTCACCACCCGCTTGTTTGGCCAACAGCCAATTATATAGAGCGGTTCGGACGCCACCGATATGCAGATAGCCGGTTGGGCTGGGGGCAAAGCGGGTTCGAACGGTCATGGGTGGAGTCTCCGGATATAGGGAAACCAAGTTGCGGACGCTTGGGGTTGGTTCGATTTTACAGGTTTTTCACGTTACGCCCCAGGGGGAGCAGTACAGTGGAGCAATACAGTGGAGCGAGTGAAACGCGTCCTCCACGCGATGGGGACTTTCCGGAAAGGAAAGCGTTCAGAAAATCGAGTCGCGGCTAGTGAATTTATGCAGCGTTTCGGCGTTGCTCTTGCTGCATTCGTTTGAGCCGTTTTCGTTCCGCTTTCGACAACTTACGATCTGGGTTGTCGGAATCATCATCGTCATCATCATCGTCATCATGTGGGTTGGCTGCGCGGTTCGCTTGGCTCAATGGGGCTGCTTGGTTCGTGCGCCCTTGGTTGGGTTGAGTCGAGGGACGTTGCGAAGGAGCTGTTGAGGGGAGTGGTCCATTGTTGCGAGAACTGGTAGGACTGGATGTGCTACTAGCGTTCTTCGAGCTGGTTTCCTGGTCGCTGGTATCTGCGGGGGTAGGTGGCTTCAGTCGCATGCGTGAAAGCGGATTCAGTGAGCTGAGTTTGGGTAAGCGAATCCATTTTCGGAAGGCGAACATCGCGGCGAGATTGGGGCGGGGAATGCGCCAGCGTCGTTTCGGTTTTTGAGTTGCGGATTCAGAATCTGTTTCTTGTTTTTTGGGTGCAGCAGTTGCTTTCGTTGTTTTGGCACTGGGAGTGTTAATGCTGGTCGATTCCGGAGCCGAATCGTCGCTGGGTGTTTGATGTTTATTACGCTTCAATTTGATTTTGGGAAGACGTACTTTGGTCATACCGGAGGCGACCCACTTCGAAAATGCGGCCCAGCGGATGTTTGGCAAACGCAGACGTCTTTTCGGTTTGGTGGAAGTCGGGGACTGGCTATCTTCTTCTGTTTCGGTTCCGCTTTCTAATTCGGCTGAACGTTTACGACGTGTTTTTCGCTCTTTGACGGGTTGTGATTCGAGTTCTTCATCGGCTGTCTCTTGCTCGCGGCGGAGTTTCGGCCAGTTCATTTTCCAGCCCGTTTGCGTTAAGCGAGAACGTTCAACAAAACGACGTTGGGCTGCAATGTAGACTTGCCTGAGGTATATCAGTGAGGCAAGCATGACAAACGTTTTGCCGATCAGCCATAAGGCTCCGATATACAAGTGAGCGTAGTCTGCTCGCAATGTTGTTTTGATAAGCTGGCTAGCCAGAAGGGCACTAGGGATCCAGCAGATGAGACCTATAAGCCAAAGGACTTGACTAACCGGTGAGGCTCGCAATTCACTGCAGATCCGAAGTGCGAGCATTCCGACAGCGGTAGCGATAGAAATTTCGACGAGGGTCCTCCCAGACCAGCCGAAGTTCAGTCGGCCAAATCGTTCGATGCTTGCCGCTAACACTTGAGTAAGGCCAGTGCCCGCTTCGATGCTTGCTAGAAGCGAGGCGAGTGCAAGCCAGAGCCACACTCGATAGTGAGCTCGATAGTCATCGAGACGATGTTTGCGAATTTGGAAGGTCATGCCGCAGAGGATCGCGGTGACAAGCCAAAGCTGGACATTGATCCAACCTGCGAGACCAACACGCGAACGGACATCGAGGAGAAGTGATAGAGGTGTGGATCGCCAACTGTCTGGGCCGGCAATCCATACTGCGTAATGTAAGCCGATAAGTAAGCCGATAGCGACGACGATGCCCCCAATAACGGACGCCAGCGTTCCTGGACGAACCGGTATGAAGTGGACCAGACGTTGCTGGCAGGGGCCGCGAACTTCCTGGGAATAGCCGATCAAAGTG
>JBILTA010000570.1:0-4002 GCA_044371785.1 Pirellulaceae bacterium
AATAAAGTCGGTAATCTCGGGAAACTAGTCCAGGTATTCCAATTAATCATGAGGTGCCAAATAAACTCAAAGTTTTGCTATGAAATTCCTTTGACTTGTTGAATACGTTTCCTCATCATACGTGTCCTCAGAGACTCTCTCTCCAAACCAATTACTGAAATACATTTGGGTTTGGGGTGAACCCAGTTGAGAAGCAGATAAGAGGCAAAAAATGTCAACTGTCCTTTCGTCAAATCTAGATCACTCAGACATGCCTGATCGCCACTCCATTCACAGATTTGATCAAAAGCACGAAACCCTACCCGATACCAATTTAACTTTCATCGAAGACATTGCACAAAAACTCGTACCGCAATCCAACTCACCGATGGATGTAAATAATCTGATCCATCGCCTTTTTGTTGAGTGCAAAAAACTAAGAAACCATTTACCAACCGATGAATGGAAGAAACGCATTAAGTTAATTCGGGAGTCAAAGTTACTTTCATTGGTTCATCAGGATCCTTTTACTTACCGCGCGTTCACCAAACCACGAGGTTATGCCGGGGACGCCGTTATGATGGATTTCATTTATAGTCAAGAAGAAAACTGGCAGCGTCCTGAGGCAAGCGAGTTGGGGCAGAGCGTTTTTCAATACACAACTAATGCTGCTGCTTCGGCAGGAGTTCGCTCCCGACGAGAGTTCATTGCAGAATGCCTTGATGATGTCGCGCGAACGCACGTTTCTCCGAGTGCTCTTGCGATTGCTTGCGGACATTTGCGTGAGGCATCGATGAGTTCTGCGGTACGACGACGCAGATTCAAAGAGTTTCTCGCCCTCGATGCGGATGCAGATAGCCTCAAGGAAGTTGACCGTAGCTATTCACGCTATGGAATTCGTACCTATTTAGCAGATATTCGAAAAATGCTCACAGGTCGACTTGATTACGGGAAATTCGACTTGATTTACTCCACAGGGCTTTACGACTATCTCAATGCTAAGACCGCTAAAAAACTAACCCGTCACCTCTTCTCGATGCTGCAACCAGGCGGAAAGCTTGTCATTGCAAACTTCCTTCCGACCATCGATGATATCGGTTACATGGAAGCCTGCATGGATTGGTTTCTAATTTATCGAGATCGATTCGACATGCTCGGTTTGACAGAACTTATCGAACAATCGGAGATTCAAGGAGTTACAATTTCGGTCGAAGAGAATCAGAACATCGTTTTCCTAGAAGTGGTCCGGTCCTAAGTATCTCGCATAGATGAAATGCCGCTTTGACCCATTCGATAAGCCGCTCAACTAGCGACACGTGTTATGGCCCGAAAACCATCCTACAGGCCCTAAAACCTTTTGGTTGCACCTAGGAAGAGCCAGTGGGCTTCCACTTTGTAGGAACTGTCGCTTTGGTCACCTCCCACCAAATCGCTTTGACCAGTTTGGAGAGTTGGTCGGTAGGAGTATTGATACGCCGTATCGTATTCCCAGTTATTGTGTCGCCATCCGAAACCTGCGGTAAAGTAATTCGATAAAATGGTTGGTAGGTAAGGAGTCATCGTCGAAGCCCGAACAGCGTCGCTGTTGTAGCCGTAACCTAACCTCACCGTTTTGTTCGGAGCGATATCCCGTTCGACGCCCGTTTTAATGACAACGTTGTCGTTCCATCTCAACGGCAAAGTATCTCCAACTTGTGGCCCTGCCATTGCGCGGAAGATAGGATTGTCAGGATCCGACAAATGGAGATCGATGGAGTTCATGGCCTTGGACCATTGCTGCCAATCGACGTCGAGACCGATCCTTGTTACGGGACTTAGCTCATACTTCAGACCAGCACCCGCCACGCGGGGCCAAACTATGTCCACAGTTGTGTCGTAGTAAGAATTTCCGACACCAGGAATCGCGATGGATGTGTTGCCGCTATTTTGAAATCGATTTTGGCTTTGGTAGTGCGCTCCGAAGGACAGGCGATCGGTTACTTGGTACTGCAGTCCGGTTGACCAACTCAGCGCGGCACCGGTGGCTTGAAGATCGATAATAGTCGGAACACCGGTCAAAGGCGCCGAAGTGATAAAGTGAGGCCCTTCCAATTCAATATGGCTGACTGCAATTCCGAGGGTAGAGCCAACTCGAAGTCTATCGGTTGCCTGATAGGATACACCAGGAAGAGCACGTACTAACATGCCGATTGATTTATAGAATTGCGGACCTGCCAGCGGACCGGGTGGACCTTCAAGGTCCCATCGCGCCCCAAAACCAGCTGGCGTATAGATCCCGAATCCGAATACAAGATCTTCGTTGTAGCGTTTCGCGAAGGTCAATGCACCGAGACCGAATGGATCATTGGAGGCGCTAACGTTTGCGTTTTGTGGGTCCGAGTATTCGAGGTCCGGAAAAAGTCCCACAATGGTACCTTCCATGACCGACGTGTACTCCACGTCCGAACTGCTCATCGCGCCGATCAGACCTGCGGGGTTGTCAGAGAAGACGAATGCATTGTCATCGAATGCTAAATTCGTTCCAGCGCGACCTGCGGATCTAGCCCCTAAAGCTGGCACGAAGGTTTCGCCCACCAATTGAGATGCTAAAACGCAGTGTGCCATGCATACCGCGACAAAAGTTCTATTCCACATCCGAATCGTCCTTGAATCGGTACAGACTTTCTTGTTACCCGCCGTCTCTATCGCCCATGAGAAGACGGAGATTACCGGCTTTGTACGCTTTCTGACGAATTTTTATAGGTTGGCTTCCAACAATACCGAGTTGGTGGATTGTAGGGGCTAACGTCGCAGAGTGACGTTTTTCAGGTCTCTACCAAAGAACGAAGGAAAGGACCATCAGCTCCATTCTCTGTGATTATCTCTGGGGTTTGACGGGAGGGTACTGCGGGTGCAGCGTCATCGAGACGAGCGCGAATCACGCGCATTTGTTCCTCAACAATGGCGAATGCATCGACGAGGTCCGGATCGAAGTGGGTGCCTCGACTATCGTAAATGATTCTTACCGCTTCTTCGTGCGTGTACGCATCTTTGTATACCCGCTTGGTTGTTAACGCATCATAAACATCTGCGATGGCAACGATGCGGGCGCACAATGGAATTTGTTCTCCGCGAAGTCGGAACGGGTAGCCGGTCCCATCCCATCGCTCATGATGCTTCAGAGTGATTTCCAATGCCATCTTGATAAAGCCAGCCTCTGGGTACGCTGCCGCTGAGGCGGAGAGGGTTTCACCGCCAATCAGCGTATGTCGTTTCATGACCTCGAACTCTTCCGAAGTCAGTTTTCCTGGCTTGAGCAAAACACTATCGGGTATCCCAACTTTACCGATGTCGTGCAAGGGGCTCGTCAAGTAAATCAGCTCGACGAATTGCGCATCCACGATACACTCGAATTTCGGCCAATTCATCAGCTCAGTCGCAAGTACTTTAGAGTACTCGCGAATTCGCTCGAGGTGTGAGCCCGTATCGGTATCGCGACTTTCGGCAAGTTTCGCAAGTGAGAAGATCATCATATCGCGACCTTCCAGCATGAGCAGGCGACGGCCCCCTTCCAGCCTGAGTCGCAACTCTTCATGATGAAATGGTTTGCTCAAGTAGTCATCAGCACCTGAATCGAGTCCCGATAGGACACTTTTTAGGTCGGAATGGCACGTTAACAAAATGAAATAGGTGTATTGAGTCGATTGGCGTTCTCGAACTGCGCGGCAAAGTTCGATTCCATTCATCTCTGGCATCTCAACATCGGAGATAATGATGCGAGGCGAAAAAGTTCGAATCTTCTCAAGCGCTTTTTTGCCATTGGCTGCGCGTTCGACGTTGTACCCTGCTTCTCGCAGGAAATAATCAAGCATCTCAATAGCTATTGGATCGTCGTCGACGATGAGTACGTTCAATCCGTTCGTCTTGGATAAGTCTGAATAGGTCACGAAGGTTTTTCTCCCGAGGCCAATTCATCTATGATCGCCTCTATTTGTCTCTTTAAGGTTTCAAGATGTGTATTTAACCATGCGACATCTCGCTGCT
>JBILTA010000078.1:0-12686 GCA_044371785.1 Pirellulaceae bacterium
TGATTCAGTGAGGCAGTGATTCAGTGAGGCAGTGATTCAGTGAGGCAGTGATTCAGTGAGGCAGTGATTCAGTGAGGCAGTGATTCAGTGAGGCAGTGAGGCAGTGAGGCAGTGAGGCAGTGATTCAGTGAGGCAGTGATTCAGTGATTCAGTGATTCAGTGAGGCAGTGAGGCAGTGAGGCAGTGAGGCAGTGAGGCAGTAACAAAAGAAAAAGGGAGCGGTGCGTGAGCACTGCTCCCTCGTTTATAGGAGTTTTGCCAAAGCGGCCTTTAGGCCTACTCTAGAATCATTTCATCGACCGACATACCCGATGGGATCATCGGCAATACGTGCTCTTGATAGGGAACTTCGACGTCGAGCACAAATGGCCCTGGGTAAGCAAGCATTTCTTCCAAAGCTCCTACCAAGTCACCCTTGCGTCGCACAGTCGCCGCACCACAGCCGTAGCCCTTCGCAATCTGCACAAAGTCAGGATACCGCGACTGAACATACGAATGGCGTACGCTGCAGCCTGTTCCACTTGCTTCTTCGTGGTCGATTGGTCCAAGATACGTATGAGCTCGATTGCTACCCATGAAGCGATCTTCCCACTGAACAACCATCCCAAGATGTTGGTTATTCAGCAGCAGAACTTTAACGGGTAGCTTCTCGCAATGGCAAGTTGCTAGTTCTTGAATGTTCATCTGGAAGCTGCCGTCACCATCGATATCGATCACGACTGCATTGGGATGGGCCGCTTGCACACCCATTGCCGACGGCAAACCAAAGCCCATGGTACCGAGACCGGAACTTGATAACCAAGTTCGCGGCTTACGGAATTTGAAGAACTGGGCAGCCCACATCTGATGCTGTCCAACGCCCACTGTGACATACGTCTCACGATCGGCGGTCAAATCGGATAAGGCTTGAATCGCATGCTGCTGTACGATTCCATCAAAATTCTGATCGTAATGGAACGGATACTTTTCCTTCAACTCTTTGCAGTGCTTTACCCAAGCGAGCATATCTTCAGGCGCTTCAACGATGGCATTGAGACGTTGCAACGCATATTTCACATCGCTACAGATAGGAATGTGAGCGGTTTTATTCTTATTGATTTCCGATGCATCGATATCGATGTGTACGATCTTGGCGTGCTTCGCAAATGTTTCGACTCGACCAGTCACACGATCGTCAAATCGAACACCCAATGCGATCAACAAATCACAATCACGCACAGCATAGTTGGCGTACGCGCTTCCATGCATGCCTAGCATGTCGAGCGATAATTCCGCATCGCCTGGGTATACACCTAAGCCCATCACGGTCATCGTGATCGGAATACCGGTGAGCCGAACCAGCTCACGCAATTCCTCGGACGCTTCGCTGGAGATGATACCTCCACCGGCATAAATCACCGGACGTTTGGCATGCTTGATGGCAGCTGCCACTTGGCGAATCTGTTCATCGCGAGCTAGGGGGCGTGTGACGCGGTAGCCAGGAAGGTTCATAGGAACATCCCAGTCGACTTCGCAACGATCCAATTGAACATCTTTTGGCATATCGATAATGACAGGTCCAGGTCGTCCCGTCGTAGCGATATGAAACGCTTCCTTCATGATGCGCGGGAGATCATCAACGCGAGTCACGAGATAGTGATGCTTGGTGATACCACGGCAGACTTCGATGATCGGCGTTTCTTGAAACGCGTCGGTTCCGATCGATCGGGTCGGAACTTGCCCCGTGATGGCAATTAAGGGAATGCTGTCCAATTTGGCGTCGGCGATGGCCGTAACCAAATTCGTTGCTCCAGGACCGCTCGTTGCCATAACGACACCCGGTTTACCGGTTGAGCGAGAGTAGCCTTGAGCCGCGAAAGCTCCACCCTGTTCATGGCGTGGCAATATGGTGCGGATATACTTCGAGTAACGCGTGAGCGATTGGTGCATCGGCATGCTGCAACCGCCTGGGTAGGCGAACAACACATCCACGCCGTGATCCACTAAGGACTGCACGAGAATATCGGCCCCCGTCATGACCTTTGTAGTACGAGCTATTTGACTGTTCGCCATCTCTATAGATACCTCCTGATTTACTTTCATATGCGGTAGCCTTGCAAACATCCCGCATACCTACCCAACAAGAACACCCCATAACGAGTGATACTCAATCGTTCTGGGGATCTATATTTTCGCCGGATTTCGGGGATGCTCAAGGGTTAAACGTCTAGCAATTTGCCTACAGCGTTAAAAAAACGACGATTTAACGGAAATTTCGTGCTCGGAAGGGTCTATCTCTGCTAGGGCCCCTCTTATTCCGTAGAAACGCCGCCCCACGAAACATACTGTACCGATCTGTTTTTCGGAATTTGGCGGACACTTACGCAAAGTTTAGGACCCGGTCCGCTCTAACTGGTTCAGTCACTATTTTGTGCATAGCCCTAGAAACTTGCTCCTTGTCCACACCTTGTACCCAACCTGATTTGGGGGTACAAAACCTATGGAAGTCTAGCCGTTCCCTCTCCGATTCGATTTCCCGGGCGTAATCCTCACAAGCCGCAAGGATTGGCTGTTTTGTAAGCTACGTTCGATTGTTCCATTACACGTCCCCGGTACAGTTTTCTGGATCGAAAGGTTAGGCCAAGTCGGTAGCGTTTGGCTGAGCGTTGTGACAGACAAGCATTGTTGAGAATTGGAGTTCACTCTTCCAGTTCGCAGCACCCGCCCAAATAAGCAGTGGTATGTTTGCTTGTCATCTAGGATCAACCTCAAGCGCGAAGGAGAAGGATTCGGCCTACTATGCTCATGCGTCACCCTCATCCCCAGCTTCAATTTTCGTATCAGCTACCTTACGGCGCTGTCGTCAATGAACGGGGCGTACAATTTGTTGTGTTTAGTCGTTCCGCTACTGCAATGCGATTGTTGCTTTACAATCGAGTTGAAGATCGCGAGCCATCGGAAGTAATCGAGTTCAATCGAGAGACCGATCGTTGGGGTGATATCTGGAGCATCTTTGTTCCTGGGATAGGCCCAGGTCAGTTGTACCACTTCCAAGCCAACGGACCTTACGATCCCGAAACGGGACATTGGTTTGATGGAAACGCTCGTTTGGTCGACCCGTTTGCCAAAGCGCTCGCAGGTTGTTTTCAACGCAGCACCGATGGTGTGATTCGTCCACCCAAATGTGTTGTGGTCGATGATTATTTTGACTGGGAAGGGGATCGACATTTACGTCGCCCGCTCTCAGAAACAATCATTTATGAAATGCATGTTCGAGGCTTCACCAAAAGCAAAACAGCAAAAGTGAAGCACCCCGGCACGTACTTGGGCGTTATTGAGAAGATCCCTTATCTCAAGAGCCTTGGTGTGACCGCCGTCGAACTAATGCCAGTGCACGAGTTTCCAATTTTTGATATTCATGGGAACAAACCCGAACGTCCCAACTATTGGGGTTATGACCCTATGGCGTTCTTTGCACCCCATCGCGGCTATGCACATAGCCAAGAACCTGGTGCACAGGTTAATGAATTCAAGCAGATGGTCAAAGCTCTGCACCACGAGGGAATTGAAGTTATTTTGGATGTTGTGTTCAATCACACCTGCGAAGGTAATGAACATGGTCCCGTGTTGTCCTTCAAGGGGCTTGAGAATCAGGTCTACTACATTCTCAATAGCGGCGGAAGTCACTACAGCAACTATAGCGGTTGCGGTAACACGTTTAACGGTAACCATCCCATTGGTCGTGAGTTGATATTCCACTGCTTGCGTCACTGGGTTCACAACTATCACGTCGACGGATTCCGTTTCGATTTGGCTTCCATCCTCAGCCGAGATCGACATGGCAATCTAATGCCAAACCCGCCGCTGGTTGAAATGATCGCGGAAGATCCGATGTTAGCCGATACCAAAATTATCGCCGAAGCGTGGGATGCGGCTGGAGCTTACCAAGTAGGCTCGTTTGGTGATTTGCGCTGGGCGGAATGGAATGGACGATATCGTGATGATGTGCGCAGATATTGGCGCGGCGATCATGGTCTGACTGGCGCGTTTGCAACGCGTCTAGCGGGTTCATCCGATTTGTATGAACACGCCGGTCGCGCACCATTTTGCAGCATCAACTTTATCACCTCGCACGACGGCTTCACACTGAGCGATTTGGTAAGTTTCAAAGATAAACATAATGAAGCCAACGGCGAAGGGAACCGCGACGGCGACAATCACAATTGTAGCGATAACTACGGCGTTGAAGGACCTTCACGCAAGAAGTCGATCGAGCAGTTGCGATTACGTCAGATCAAGAACATGATTACAACCTTGATGATCAGTCAGGGTGTGCCGATGTTGGTGATGGGAGATGAAGTACGCCGCACCCAACGTGGCAACAACAATGCCTATTGCCAAGATAACGAAATCTCATGGTTCAACTGGGGCTTGATTAAACGCAACGAAGATCTACTGAACTTCGTCAAGGGCGCCATCAAGATTCGACGCGATCAACCGAGTTTACGTCGCACACGCTTCCTCGCTGGCAACCCTCGCGATCATCGCGGTGTTCCTGACGTCGCATGGTATAACGTGCATGGTCAACCACTCAATTGGGATCATACAGATGGTTCTTTAGTTGTCTGGCTTACTGCACCACCATTGCATGATGATCCCAAGGGTCGAGGTCGAGACTTCCTAATGCTCTTCAACGGCTCAGCGGATACCAAGACGTTCACGATTCCCGATCATCTTCGCGGACACAAGCTGCAACTTGCCATCGACACCAGTGCCGATTCGCCCAACGATATATTCCCTGACTTAGAGGGGCCATCGTTGATCTCGAGAAATATCGATTTGGTTTACAAGAGCCTGAAGATTTTTGTCGCTGAAAAGTCTTAATACCTTTCCGACATTCAAAACTTAAGTGAGCGGTTGTTTCGGCGACCGCTCACTTTTTTTGTAACTCAACCTGTTCGGCGTTATCTTCGTTATTCTCAGCAATCTCCTTACCATCACTCCCCCCTTCTAGAATTCATGAGCTAAAATGACCTAGCCGATTATTTACCAAACCTTGGTGAGGTCTTTATGGGAAACACGACGCTTTTTCGAATTCCCTTTCTTCTATGGGCACTGATCTTTACAACATCTGTGCAAGCACAAGACGAACGCATTCCCGATGCGCTCAAGGCCTGGAAAGATTGGGTTTTGTGGGACGATGTACCCAAGACTCTGCCTCATCCTTACAACGATGTCAGTAAGTCTGTAGCAGTCTGGCCTTCCACCCTCTCGATCGCTGTTCAAGCCAACACCGCTACTTGGACTCTTTCTGTCCAAGTATTTCGTAAAACCTATTTGGCACTCCCTGGTGACAACGACTCCTGGCCACGCAATGTTCGAGCCAGTTCTGCGATTTCTGAAGCCGCGCTCATCGATGTGCCATTAGTGGTGCTCCCCAAAGATGGAGTGCCTGTGGTTGAACTAGAACCAGGCTTCTATTCACTGACGGGTGAATTTCAGTGGACCAATGCTGCTTCAAAAGTAGCTATTCCCAAAAACATTGGAATGGTCGAGTTAAAACTCGATGGGAATGACGTCCCATTTCCGAACTGGGACTCCAGTGGTTTTTTGTGGCTCAGTCGATCTCAAAGCGAAACCGCCGAACAAAACCGTATGTCTGTGAAGGTATATCGCTATTTGGAAGATGGGATTCCAGGTTGGCTTTATACAAAAGTCGAGCTAAGTGTTTCGGGTAAGAGTCGCGAAGAAGATCTTGGACACTTGCTGCCCGAAGGCTGGACTCTAGCTCAACTTGATAGTTCAATTCCTTTGGCTATCGATGACCAAGGACGAGCCAAAGCACAAGTGCGACCTGGCAATTGGATGCTTACCTTAAATGCGTTTCGAGTTTCGCCTTTGGCTGAGTTTCGGTTTGCTCCCGGCACCACGCCGGCAGTAGATGTTGAACTGATCGGACTTAAGACACAGCCTGAATTTCGAATGATTGAATTCCAAGGTCTTCAATCGATCGATGTCCAACAGACAACCTACCCAGAGCAATGGCGTAGCGTCCCTGTATTTCAATGGAACGTCGCCACTTCCTTTGCCATTGTGGAAAAAATGCGCGGCATGGGAGATCTCAAGCCAGCGGGCTTAAATGTGGGACGCAGATTCTGGCTCGACGATGATGGACGCGGTATCACATATCAAGACACTCTCACGGGTCGATTGCAACAATCTTGGCGACTTGATGCTGCTCCAGAACATGAATTGGGTGCAGTTCGTATCGACAACGAACGTCAACTCATCACCGCCAATCCTCTCAATGGAACGCCGGGTGTTGAAGTGCGCAGTCGCAATCCCAACATTGTCGCTTTGGGTCGAATCGAAAACTCAGCCCAAATTCCCGCTTCGGGTTGGAATGCTGATGTCGACTACCTTAGCATGGAAATCTCTCTCCCACCTGGCTGGAGAGTTTGGGCCGTACTAGGCGCCGACAATGTACACGGAGATTGGATCACGGCCTGGACTTTGATGGATCTGTTTCTTTTGCTTATCTTTGCGTTAGCCGTCTATCGACTCTATGGAATACCGTCGGGCGTCTTGGCACTGATCGCATTGGGGCTCAGTTATCATGAACCCGATTCGCCTCGCTGGACATGGCTATTCTTGCTAATACCTTTAGCTCTATTGAAGGTTCTTTCCAATGGAACTGGTGCAAAAATCGTGCGACTGTTCCAATGGTCAGCCCTCGCTTTACTATTGCTTTTTTTGGTCCCCTTTATTGCCAAACAAATCGAATTCGCCATCTATCCACAACTGGAAGCATCGAACAGCCGTTACGGTGAACGAACCACTTGGTTCCGCAATCCTCCTGGGACATTACAAGTGGAACCAATGGAATCACAAAGTCCATATGTCGCCAATGATCTATATGCCCCCGGTAATGAATGGCAAGCCAACTCGCAAGCTCCAACACAATCGATGCAACTCCCTAAGTCGGAAATACCTCAATCTGAAGTCGCATTATCACAAGGCCAGTTCTCGAAACAGACAAGCAATCTGAAGATAGATCCTTCGGCCAGAACTCAAACCGGTCCCGCTTTACCCGACTGGAAAGCCAACACGGTTACCTGTTCCTGGGATGGGCCAGTTGCCTCGGAGCAACTGGTACGGCCCATCTATTTGTCGCGCAATATGCATCGCGCACTCGCTGTGCTTCGAAGTTTTTTGTTGCTTTTATTACTGGCAATTCTAACAACACAGCGGAATATCTTCAGCTTCCTACGCCCGAAAGCGACGCTTGCTGCTACATCACTTCATTCGCAAGCAACGGCAGTCATTTTGTGCGTTGTATTCATGGTAACCAGCAGCGGTATAACTCAGGCTCAATTCCCAGATCCACAATTGCTTGAGCAACTTCGCGAACGCTTAAACAGACCATCCAACGCCTTCCCACAAGCAGCCGATATTGCCAATCTAGATTTGACGATTCAAGACAATCGGATCACCATGAAACTAGAGATACATGCCGGCGAAATGGTCGCTGTTCCGATACCAGGTAAATTTCCAGCTTGGGCACCGAGATCAATTCGCTGGGAAGCGTCGCCCAACTCCAACGCAGCAGTCGCTCCTCCGCCGCCAGCATCGGGACCTCATATTTCGCGAACTGAAGATGGCACGCTGTGGGTACTTGCTCAACCGGGCGTTCAAACGGTTGTAGTAGAAGGACTGTTATCGGACAACAACGAGTGGGTTTTGGGATTCTCTCTCACACCCCGTTCGATCACCATTAACGCTCCGCAATGGCAAGTCGTAGGCTTACAGGGAAACAAAGCGCCCGGCAATCAACTTTTCTTCTCGCGCGTTGAAAAAGGAAACGAACAAGCTGCTAAGTTCGATCAGCGCATCTTCAAACCGGTCGTCCAAGTGGAACGACGCGTAGAACTCGGACTGATCTGGAAAGTCTATACGACTGTCCGCCGCTTATCTGCTCCAGGAAAAGCCATTTCACTGAATGTTCCTCTATGGAATGAAGAGCGTGTGGTTACTGCGGCGATCGATACATCCAAACGAATGATCGAAGTAAATCTGGAACCAGATCAGACATTGTACACTTGGGAAAGTGAACTCCCCATCACGGATCAATTGCAATGGGAATCGGCCTTAAGTGATCAATATGTCGAGCGTTGGGTGCTGGAAAGTTCACCCGTTTGGAATGTTGAAATGTCGGGAGTACAACCGTTCTATGAAGCTGCCAACGAGAACCTATTGCCTGTGTGGCAAGTATGGCCGGGTGAAAAGGTTACACTGACAATAAGACGCCCCGTGGCGATAGCTGGAGAAACGCTGACCGTTCAAAAAGTGAACCGCAACATTGAATTAGGTTCTCGTCAACGCATCACTCGCCTACAGTTGAATGTGGAATCGAGTCTCGGCGGCGACTTTAGGATAACGCTACAACCGAACGAAGAAGTCAATGAACTTAAAGTGAATCAACGTTCTCAGCCCGTTCGTCGTGACCAAGAAGACTTGATTATCTCGCTTGAGCCAGGGATGCAAAAAATCGAGTTAGCACTCGAGTCAACCGAATCACTTCGCTTCCGAGCAGCAGCTGCTGCATTGATTTTACCTGTGAAATCGGCCAATGTTGAAACTTCCATTGAGGTACCCAATAATCGTTGGATATTGTGGGCGAATGGGCCTTTGCGTGGTCCCGCTGTTCGTCTCTGGATCTTTCTTGCGTCCGCCGTCGTATTTGCGCTGGCATTGAGCCTCCGGGGGAACTCCCCGCTAAGATCATACGAGTGGCTCCTCCTAGCAATTGGACTGACTCAATTACATGCATTCTTCGGGCTCATTGTTGTAGCCTGGCTATATTTGCTCCATTGGCGAAACACTCAAATACCTGAAAACCTGAACGCTTGGAGTTTCAATTTGCTGCAAGTGTTTATTGTTATGTTGACTTCGGCCGTGCTCGCCATCTTGGTCATGGTTGTTGGCAAGGGACTTTTGGGCCAACCCGAAATGTTCATCATCGGCAATGGTTCGTATGCCAATTATCTTCAGTGGTTTGAACCGCAATCCGGACCAGAACTTTCGCAGCCATATGTCTGGACCATCTCGTTGTGGTATTACCGCTTGCTGATGTTGTTATGGGCTCTGTGGCTCGCTTCAGCATTACTGCGTTGGCTTGTTCAGGGCTGGCAAGCGTTTAGCCACGGTGGTCGTTGGCATTGGGGAAAAAAGAAGTTGGCATCGCCACCTACGCTCGAAACACCAACCGTTGAAGGCTAATCGCACAACCAACGCATCCAATACTCAACGCCATGTCTACCAGTACGATCCATCCAGCGGAGGAAGTAGTAGCATAACACAACGAAGATAAACACTAGCGGAACGGAATAGTAAAGCGGCATCGCTTTTCCCCAGTAGAACGTTGGTTCTTGTCCCATCCACATCCCGTATAGCCACAAAGGCCAGAGATGAACCAAGTGATGCAAGACATAAATGGTCAATGAATGACGACTCATCGTTTCTGTGAATTCAAAAAATCCGTTGGACTTTGATATCTGAGAATTATGGTCCAGCCAACGATGCAATGAGGCGAGCGAAAACAGAGTCATGCCTATAGTCCCGGCCAAATAGGCTAACGATGGTGGGAACATTCTCCAAGCATCATTCGGATCCAAGACCAATTGGCTCGGCAAATACGAATGAGCCAAAAATAGCAAGATGCTCAGCCCAACAAACGCGCACCCGATAAACGAGACTATCCCAACTTCTCGTTGCCGCAGCTGCTTACTATCCAGCATATAATTGCCGACGGTGAAGCCAATCAGCGGTAGGGCTAACCACGGGAAAAGTGGAAAATACCCAGTGAAAAGGAAGCCGATGATTACATCGGTCCAGGTCCAATCCACTTGAAAGTAACCATCAACCCAATAGTCCTGGTAAACGACCAGCTTTTGCATGATCGGTGAGAAAACACACAGGAATCCGGCAAGCACAAGCGCAACAGATGGCGGTCCTCTGCGAACCCAATTTAAAACAATCAACGACGTTCCTATGTATGTAAGCACGTCCCAATTAAACAGATCTTCAGGCAGCCAAACTAAAAAATTGAAGACAAAGCCTGTGCCGAAAAGAAACAAGCCGCGACGTATCGTGATCTTTGAAATCTGCTCATCCGCTCGCTTACGATTATCTTTTCCGTTGAGCCATAGCGAATAGCTAACCCCAGCTAAGAAGGCAAAAAATGGTGCCCCAAAACCAGTGGGTGACCAATTGGATACCCCAGACAGATTCTCCATAAAGTGAACCAGTACCATCAAGATGATACCAGCGGTTCTTAGAATATCGATCGACGAATATCGCATCGACTCAGGTTCCCGTTGTGGCGGTTGGGAGATAATCAAGGATGGCCATGATCAACTGAATAGCCAATAGGAAGATGATGATCCATTCAAGTATGTGGCCAGAACGGGCCACCATAAAGTCGCTGGACCGTTGACCACACATCTCATACACACGTTGAAAGACATCTAGTTGCCTCTCAAGCACCTCTAAGCGATCCTCTTGCCTGAGCCTTTCGCGCAGCCTTTCGTGTAGTTGACTTTCGAGAGTGGGAGGATATTGAGCGGGTTGAACAATCAAAGGAACAATGCGTGACATGCGCGCCTGCAAGCCGATGGCTGTCTGAAATCTCTTCCCCAATTCAGCCCGATCCCGAACATTTGCCTCGCTGTAAGAAAATGCCGTTGGAACATCTCCTTCAAGCGAACCCCAGCTCGCATTGACATTTCTTTCAAGGGCCACCAATTCACGTTCGGCGACTGCGAATTCCAAAAGGGCACGTCGTACGGCCTCAACCCGATCCTGGGGCGAACGAATCACGGCCCGCCCTGTACACCAATAGACGTCAATTCCATGCAAGGAAACTAGGGTAGCTCGTGATACGGGAACTACGACTCCCGATTCACACCAATTCTTGGCAAACTCGAACCAAGGATCATCATCCAACTTTCCTTGAGGCTCTGTAATCATGAGCTCAAGATCAACGCTGCCGGCTTCGCTCGTGCGCGACTCCACCAAACATGCATACCAAGGCTCGCTACCCAAAATGCGATGCAAAACCTTGCGATCTTTCACATTTCCTTGGATAAACTGAATTGATTCGACTGTACCAGCGTTTGAGCGGCTGTCCGTCATCAGATCACTGGTTGACATGCATAACTTCCTTTGTTGACGTGGTCTTCGAGCATTGTATTTGTGAGCGTGATTCTATTGCGGAGTTCTCTCTTGCAAATTGCGGCTGCATCAAGTTCCCTGCGATCCAGCCTGCAACGTATTCCGCAGAATCGAGTACACCATTAAGTGTCGAATCAAACAGATAATCACCAATAAAAAACAGATTCGGATGGCCCAAGGGCTCAGGGCAATGGCGTCTCTGCAATGGAGGAGCGTTGTTTCCTCCAGGCAAAGCACTGACCGCTTTGATCCATCGCTTAACAACGCCTTCTCTTAATAAGTCTTTGCCGTGTGATAGCTCGCAGGGGAGAGAATCAAGAGCCGCATCGATCAATTGTTGATCGGACATAATACTCATTCGCTCGGCGGCGTCCCCCCCGATCAACCAACCGAGGATCCCCATCTTCATGCCTGGTTGACGCAAACTTTCATCGTAGAGACAACAGCCTTCGAAGCGATCGAGCATGCAATACGATTCTTTCATCCAATGACGCCAAAATGGACGCTCGAACAACAGTGTCATTCGCAAGTAGTGCGCGGGATGATTGTAGTAGTCGAAATGTTTGACAACCGCGTCTTCTAATAGATGGCCAGAGTAATTCACCGACTTGAGATGATTGTGCGGTAAGGCGACGATGACATAATCAAATTCATCCAGGTCACGCTGATCGCCATGGATCGACTCAACAGCCATAGCTCCGGTTTCTGTTTTGAATATCGTTGTCACCTGATTCTTAAGCCGCAAATCCACATCAACGCGGCGCGACAATTCATGAATCAAACGCTCATTGCCACCCTCGATGCAATACAGACTCATGTACTTCGAATCATTCATCAAATAGTTTTGCAAACCATAGGTCGTACTCGTCAGCCGCGGCTCTGTCGCTAGGTCACTATGGATTAGCGTTTGGATATAACGTCGAACAACGGGTGAGGCAAATCGCTCCAAGAATGGTACGAACGAACTATTGGTCAATTGCTTGGGTAGCCCTTCGGGATGATCCGCTGCATAAAACTCTTGGGGTGTGATTTGGTCTTGGGCAAATCGATGAAATTCAAGAAGATTTTTGAGTTCGTGCGCACCGAACGCATCGCGAAAATCGTTTTGATTTCCGATCCATTTACCATCGATAACGACTCCCCAACCTTCCATGGGTTGAGTTGGCAGCCCAAGTTCTTCGACCAATTCTCGCAACGAGTCGCAACCGTTTCGGGAATAATCATAGAGCTCGGCAGCGCCCAGCTCATAAGTTACATTGGCAGTTGAAAACTTCTGAGTGTGAACCTTACCACCGATACGATCTGAGGCTTCAAACAAGGTGATTGAGGTGGGGGAGTTTGTATACTTCTGCAAGAAATAGGCGGCCATTAATCCCCCGGGCCCACCTCCAACAATTCCGATCCGAAATCGACGCATAAGTCACTCAAAGTTGAATTCACAGAAACCGCTTTCTTGCCAAAATCTATGGCCGCCC
>JBILTA010000079.1:0-12671 GCA_044371785.1 Pirellulaceae bacterium
GGCCGTGAAGCCCCCTTTAGTTTTCAGTGTTCAGTGTTCAGTGTTCAGTGTTCAGCCTACAGCCTAAAGCCTCACCCCTACAGCCTGTTCCCTACTTCACGCGGCGGACAACACCGACGAGGATACCGAGTACCTTGGCTTCTTTCACATAGATCGGCTTCATGTGGCGGTTGGCGGGTTGCAAACGAATGCGACCGTTTTCAGGATACCAGTACTTCAATGTCGCTTCGCCATCTGGAGTTTGAGCGACCACCACATCGCCTGGTGAGGCCTTGGATTGTTTCTGAATCACGACGAAGTCCCCATCTTGGATATGGGCATCGATCATCGAGTCGCCGGTCACTTCGAGGACAAAGCGGTTTTCTTTTTGGAACATTTCCGCAAAGTCCACCATCTCGTTCTGCTCGAAGGCCAACGAACAAGCACCCGCAGCAACTCGGCCCGCCATTGGCAAGCCAGGAGAAGCATTTCGGTTCAAAGCTTCGGTTAGCTCAATAGCTCGCGATTTGTTGGCTGCACGATTGATCATCCCTTTACGTTCCAAAGCTCGCAAATGGCACATCACACCGTTGGGAGACTTAATGTCGAGGATTTCGCCTATCTCACGAACCGTTGGTCCGTACCCTCTCTTCAGGATCTTTTCGCGAATAAAATCATAAACCGCTTGCTGACGCTCCGTTAATGGACGTGTCATCCTTGTTTCCCCTCTCATTCAGATGTAAACTTGTGTGTATTGTGACGCACTCCCTGCGACCTGATCTTGAGGACGTGTCCCAAAATCATTGATCGCCTGAAAACAGAGTGCATTATTCCTCTGCGTTAATGTTCAGGCATCACCAAATATACAGACGAGATGTCTATTTGGCTACTGGTTGAAGCCCAGTCGATATTAGATTCCTGAAAATTCTGCCCCTTTGGATGCCCCAAAAAGACTACTTGGGGTTCTCTAGGGCTGGCCCCACCGCTGGAGGGTCCGGAGGCACGCCCAACGGCCCCACCTGTCGCTCCTGAGCTCCTAAAAGCTCTTTCATCGCCCCCACCAAGATCGACTCAGCCTCGGCCCCTACACACGTCGCCCGATTGCTGGTCTCGTACCCACCTTGTTGATAACCGATTGCGGTTCCGATATACGCTGTTCCGTAGTCTCCGTATGCCGCCAGGGCCACCTTTCCACCTGGCACCATCGCCGCTGCGGCCAACTGATACTCCACAAACAACTCACCCGGCATGTGCACAATCTGCGCATCGGCCAACTTCAATCGCCCCACATCGATGGCCCCCCCGCGCTCAAAGCGGTTCAAATATGAAAGGTGTTCTGCCGAATTCAAACGCATCACCGGATCGGCATTGGCATCCGCCACTGCCGCTTCCAGTGCCGCTCGCTGCAAATGCCCCGCAGGTTGCAAACGAACCGGAATCGACTTCCACTCTACATCCCTTGCTGCCACGCGACTTCGCTGAGTCGCCTTCCAAGCCTTCTCCATGCCAGCTTCAATTTTGCCGGCCAAGACCGCTCGATTCTCCACCGAACCGTCATTCCACTTGCCGGCGCCAATATTGCCAGCGGCACCATTGAAATGCACGACAGGCAGTCCCATCTTCTTGGCGAAACTATTCCGAGCTAAACCAGGGAAGTCAGGATTCGCTTTTCCAGTTCGATAGTAACTCTGCGGATGAGTCGCATAATAGGTCAGCGCCACAATCGGCTCATCACCTTTCCAAAAGCTGATCAAACGCAACTTTGGATCAATAGTACCTGTTGGCATCGCCCGGACGACTGGATCTTTGGTCGCCGTATATCGCGTTACCACCACTTTACCGTTGGCATCCAGCAAGCGACGGTTCGAAGCGACATCCTGTACTTCCCCTTCGCCGTAACCAATCTGATCAAACGACTTAGCCTCACCGATCGCGCGTTTTACTTCCGTAAGAGCGTTCTCAAGAACGCGTTGCCACAACATGCGATCATAATGCTGCTTCGTACAACCCGCTTGCTCCAATAAACGCATCGCCCCCAGATCACACCGTGGAGCATCATGCTGATGCAACGCATGCAAACTCACGCGATCTCCCTTGCTACCGATCGCCGCTGCCAACCGCTGTCGAAATTCCTCATGCCCATCGTTGGCAATCCCTAGCCAATCAACCGTTACCAAAACGATCGGCTCTCCCGCTCCGACAATCACAACACCGCGACAACTGAGCTGATCACTAACTTCTACACATGGATCATAAGCCAACGGACTTCCGATATCAGGCGAAGCATCGACCTCGAAGTAGCCAACCTTCAAATCTTGCGCGGCCAATGGCTCAGCCGCCACCATCCAGGAAGCCATCATCAAGCAGGTGAAAAATCGCGCGCTTACACACAAAATTACGACAAGATTCCGTTTCATATTTTCACTCCTTGGCAGGCGATTGATTGCGGCCCGCATATTGACGAATAAACGCGAGCACATCCCGAAACTCTTCCGGCTTCATCTGCGACAGCAGTCCCTCAGGCATCAATGATTTACCCGATGCCTTAAGTATCTCGATTTCCTCACGCTGAAATCGCTCTAACTCTCCCTTGGCATTGCGAATCACGACAACATCCCCCTGGGACGCTTCCATCAAGCCGGTATGGACGACTCCATCATCCGTAACCAACTGATACATTTGATAACGTGGATCGACTTCTGCATTGGGCTGAAAGACCGACAATGCAATTTGTTCGTTAGACTTTTCGATCACCGAGGCCAATGGAGGACCGATATGCGTTCCCTCATCCTCGATGCGATGACATGATCCACACAACTTGCGGAATACCAAACGACCATTGTCCAAATCGGCCTTCCCATCCCATGCCTTACGATAACCCGCAGCAACTTCCTCCCATGCGACCGTCGGAAACAAATTCGCATGCAACTTCTTGCCTCGTTTTGCCAAGCTCTCGTTCGGCAACCGCTCCAATGTCAACCAAATCTCGCCAGGCAAGGTACCGGCCGCGACCTGATTTTGCTCGATGGCATCTAACATCTTGGCAGCCCCCAACTCTCGTCCAGCCATTGTCTCCAGTGCCACTGTATAAACCTCAGGTGTCAACTCACCTAACTTGCTCAGGATAAATTCGAAATGGGAAGCCTCATTGGCAACCATTGTTTTGAGCGCCGTAACTTGCACCACTACCGCAACCTTATCGCTCAAGGCACGCTGCAACAGAGCGAAGCGTTCCTCTGCCGGCAGACGGCCCAGCAACTCCCAACCCAAAAGATCACGCGCTAACACGCCTCGACTATCGTTTAAAGCACTTTCAACGCGAGGCAACAAACTCCCCTCAAGCCATGTTTGCATAGCGCGATCTGCATCTGCACGACACCATGTCGTCGCTGAAATAAACTTTCGCTCCAACGCTTCAATCAACCATTTCGCCAAAATAACCTGATCGCGCTCGTCGCTCTGGGAACACTTTGTCCAAGCAGCCGAAAATGTATTCAACACATCACTGGTCGGTACATGCTTCAATGCGCCGAACAGCAAACTCTCAATCCATGGCTCCAAGACACTCGAATCATTTACCTTCTGGGCCATCAGTGTCTCAAACATCGATAGAGCATTACCACCTAAACACCATTCCACAGCCAATACATATTCAGGTAAGTTCGCCAATTCAATGCGTCGATCTTGATTCAATTGCGTTAACACCAAAGCACTCACCCATTCACGGTAATGAGATTCCTGCCTCAGTTCAGGCTGAGAGACTGCAACCTGGCCGAGGTAAAGCGCCAACCAGAACTGAGACTCTAAGCTCCCCGTATTGGCAATGCGGGAAATTTCGTTTTGCAGATAAGCGTGGTCCAGGTATGAAATTTTATTGCGACCCAACTGCCAGAAAATCTGTTGCAATACACGCGGATGCAGATCTTGCAATGCAGCCACAATCACTTTTTCATCGAGTCCATTTTCGTAACTGCCAAGAGATGCTAACGCTTGCACTCGACCTTCCACCAACTCACACTTCAAAGCGACTTGTCGCAAGGCCTCGATAGCCGCTGAATCATTGCGCTCGTAAAGTAGACGAGCGGCTGTTTCACGATGCCAGCCATTGGGGTGCCCCGTAATCGCCGCCAGTTCGGCCGTCGACATTTGGTCTAGGTTCGGAGGTGATCGGCGGATCGGTCGATCCTTCGCTTTCACCCTCCATATTCGCCCTTTATCACGTCCCGAGGTAAGATCCAATTGTCCTTTAATCATGGGTGGCAAACTGGCCGGATGCTCGATCACCTCACGTGCCATATCTGCGATGTAAAGACATCCATCGGGACCATCACCCATTTGCACTGGACGAAACCAAATATCGCTTGAGCGTAGAAACTCTGTCTTCTCGTCAGCGCGTTCACCAAACCACCATAAGCCGCGGCGAACCAATTTTTTTCGATGAATGAGATTGCTACCGACATCTGCCACAAAAGCAGTGGGGAATTCTAACTCCCCCCACTGATCGCCATCATAGATCACCACTCCCGTCGCACCAGTAAAGTAACCAGCGGCTCGCCCACCACCTTCTACCATGCCAGGCACTTTACCCGTCACACGCAACTCCGTTCGCCATGTTCGCCAAGCTTCGACAGGCGATGCGCGATAAACTTCCGCTTGTGGCCCATCCAACGCTATACTGCGACGCAGCGTTAGTGGCTTCGATAGAACCTGGGCGGTCCACTCAGGATATTGCCAAGCGATCACCTGCTGAAAATGATCGCTGTTGCTGCTCACGAACTTATCGCCAAACGCATTGAAGTCCATGCCATGTTGTCCGCCGCCTGGAATGGTACCGAGCTTACGTGTGCGGGTATCGATGGCAATATCTTGCAAACGCACAGGCAGTGCATCGATCGTTAACAGACCGCGGATATCACCACCGTTGCTGCTGGTCGTTGCATGCCACCTCTGATCCAAGCCCCAACGAAATGAATTGATAAGCCCTTGCACATTCGAACGCCCAAAGCCCGTAGCCCAAACTTGCGGCTGTACTACCGAGGAGGGTGCTCCATTCTTCGCCACATCAAGCCAATACAGATCTGGGGCCGCTGCGATGAGCACTCCATCTTGCGCTAACGCCAATGCTGTCGGCCATGACAAATGATCCAGTAACGTTTCCACTCGATCCATCTTGCCATCATGATCGGTATCCTCTAATCGTCGCAAACGACCAAGTGACTCTTTATCTTGCTCACTGTAATCGAGCATCTCGATCACCAACAAACGGCCTCGGGCGTCAAAGGTAAACGCCACGGGATCTTGTACCAGTGGTTCGGCAGCGACCAGTTCGACCTCGAAGCCAGGTAACGCTTGTAGATTGCGAATGACTTCATCGATCGGCTTGGCTGGAACACGTTCTAATTTAATCTCATCGATTTTTGGAGCGGGACTTGCTTGCCAGGCCGATAACGAGGGAACCAAAATCCAGCCAATACCAACAAGCGAAAGAAAAGCGGACTTTAGCAGACGCATCGATGTGGATCCAGAACTGAGGAGGGAAGGGAAGGTAGGCACGGGACAAACTTCGCGATTCTATTGTGACAAAACCAATGGGCCATAGATAGTCACCTCAGCAAATCGCCAGCGAAAAGCGTGCCGATCGGCTCACCGCCAAAATCACCACCCATTTTTTGTCTATTCTAGCCCACAGTTCGAGCGGGAACTAAAATCACTTCCGCCCACTTATCACCAGCCTTACTCTTCAATCTAAGCGAATCATACTCATGCGACTGCTTTGGCTCATTCTTTTTGCGTTCTTGACCGGTGGCCCAGTGCATCACGCCGACGCCAGAGTATTTCGGGCAGGCTTCGGACAACAAAATGTTACACCCGCGCGCCCGATGCCGATGTGGGGCTATGGTGCCCGGCATGATGCGCTTTCCACAGGAGTGCGTGACCCCTTGTTTGCCAAAGCGGTTGTGATTGAAGCTGGTACGTCTCGTTTGGCCATCGTAGCCCTCGATCTCGGACGTGCTCCTGCGGGTGATTCGATGCAGCGTATCCGCGACAATATCAAAACAGAATACAATATCGAACATGTATTGGTCTGCGGTTCCCATACACACCACGGGCCTGTGATTGAACTTCGCGATCGCGAAGGACAAGGAAAAGGTAAATTCGATGACGCAGTTGAATATGCATCAAATCTAGAAGCGAAAATCGTTCAGGCAATCGGCGTAGCTGTCGACAACTTGAAGGATGCGAAAATTGCATGGGGAGCTGCGGCGGTCAATAGAAATCGCAATCGACACAGCAAGCTCGACCCTAAACCAACCGATTCTGAACTGGGAGTGATTCGCCTAGACACACTAGACAACAAACCTATTGCCATCTTGGTCAACTATGCCGCTCACGCCACCATGCTCGACTCAAAAGATTTGCGGTACTCCGCCGATTGGCCTGGCCAGATGACGCAAACAGTCGAGAAACAGTGTGCAGCCCCATGCCTATTCTTGCAAGGTGCTGCCGGTGATCTATCCACTCGTACCGATGATGACACTCGGACCATCGAAACCTTTGGAGCTAAACTAGGAGAGGAAGTGGCGAACCTCTTTAATACTCTGAAACCTGAAGTCCCTTCTCGTCCAGGAATAAAAGCAAAGCGAACCGTATTCGATTTTTCGACTCGCCTGCCATTACGCGAACCGTTGACTCAAATCGCCTTTCGTCAAGCTTTTTTTCCCGAACTTGTCACCGCCACAATCGCCCAAGAAGCGGCCGATGATCAGCTTCATCCTGAAACAACAACCATCTTGCTCAATCGTCAACTGGCTCTGGTGGCTGCCTCGGGCGAATTTTTCTCGCAACACTCGAACTCTCTAAAGCAACGTAGTCGCGCCGACGAAACTTTTTTTATCGGCTACTGCAACGGACATCACATGTATTTCCCAACTATCGAAGGAGCAGCGGAAGGTGGGTATGGAGCCGATGCGGCAGTGAGCTGGGTGCAATTAGGAGCAGGCGAAGCGATGATCAATCAAGCATTGATTGATCTCTTCACCTTCCAGGGAGCATTCCTTTGGAGCCCCTGACCACCCACACCGCCCGACGTAGGCGAGTCTCTCCGTAGGCTCGCTTCCGCAGCATATAATCGATACTCTTGGGGACCGCATCGAGAAAATGGAGCCTGTCTACTAGCCTACTAGCCTACTAGCCTACGCTGAGCTCCTGCTACGGGTTGAACCTAGGACGAGCCTTGTGGTGGTACTAGAGCCTCGGGGAGGCTTTAGTACGTGATTATTCAACGGTGATTGGATTAGTAAGAATCCAGATTTTCGGTTGAGGAACATCCAACCACAACTCGGCACGGTACATTCCGGGCTGCTCGGTTTCAAACTGACAGTCATACCCTGTTTCAGAATAAACTTCTTTGCCGTTGTGCATGATTTTCCAAGTGGCTTTTTGTGGTGAATAGCCTTGGAAGAGTACTCCAGTGTTACCCCTAATCTTGCCACCTAATTCGACACGATCGTTACCATCTTTCGAAGTCGCAAACCACTGCACGCCACGTCCACTGGCAAGTCCATCAAAACAAACATACGCTCGGCTATGCAATAAGGCATCCCAGACCGCTGCTTGCGTTTGTTCGGACAATAGCAAATAGGTTCCCGCATGTCGCAAGCTGTTCTCATAAGGATCGAGGAGGAGCTGGAATACAATATCACCCTCTTTGGCATTTTCTTGGATCGGAATCAATTCGGCGGCTGCCTTACGATTCAACTCAAGAATCTTTTCGCCTAATGCGTCTTCAACTCGAACCATATCCTTCTCGATCAAACGCAAACGAATACCAACGTTTTGATGTGAATCGTTTGCCGCGACACCGGTGTGCCGTCCAGCAAGTCCCAGCTCATCCCAGCGTTTCAAATAGTCAGCTGGATAATCGAGCAAGGCAAGGAGGGACTCTTGCGGATATTGCTGGATCATCGGAGCCGTATTGATTAACCATAACGGATTTCGCATCGAAGCAACGAGCCGTTTCTCTTCTTTGAAATCTGCGTGCGTGTTGTAAATTTCATTACCCGTAATGCCGGGAATGTCCAGTTCCATTCGCTCTTCGAGATGGGAAATAAAAGCCAAACCATCGGTTTGTTGCACCGCATTGAAATACTCTTCAACGTTCATGATATCAGCATTACGAATGGAGGCTTTCGGATAAGCAAGTAAACCCTTGGTTTCCGCGCCTGGAATTAACAGGACACCGTCACGGATACCTTGATGACCATCTTTGACAATGTCGTAATGAGCAGCCGGATGCTCTGTGAACATCAGAATGTCTGTGTCCGCACGCTTGGCAGCCGCTACGATTTCTTCGATTTGTCCTCGGCTATCGTGAGACCAATGCGAATGCACATGCATATTGGCCCGATACGTTTTGAGAGGACTAAGTGCATTCACCTCAACCCGTTCTTTTTTCAAGTTCTCGATCGCCTCGCGCAGTACTTGTAACTTCTTGCGAGTCATGCGATCGAGGGCATCTTCGGCAAACACCATGCCCGATGCTCCGCAGCACAAACAACTGAATAATCCGCACAGAATATATCTCAAAAGCATAGTTTCGCTCGGTTGACTTTTGTAAAAATCTTACTTGGTTTGCCTACTGAATTGACTGAACTAGTTTAGAGAAATGCTCTACGTTATGGGCTGACTTCTAAGCTGAGTTGACTCCGCAACCAACTGGCGATCAACTCACGCGATTCGTCAGGCACTGAGTGCTTTTTACCATGTACAAAAAAGGCAAATCGATCAGCAGCGTTTTCTAGCTCAAAGGCCTTCATCACTTCAATGTTCATTATCACTCGCTGACGCTGCGTTGCTTCGACACCATCGTTGATCGCTGAGATATCGAGCAAGGCTCGTGGTGCTGTAAGTGCCATGATTTCATGAAAATCAATCGGTGGCAATTTGCCTTCAAGCAATCCGGGACGAATATGCTTGAAGTAAACATACCAGCGATCACGAGACCACTCCTTGACTTGATCGTTATAGCGAAAGAAGGATGCAGCGCAATTGCAGGCAGCCGCCTTCACACGTTCATCGTAAGCGGCCAAGAAAATGGCACCTTGACCACCAAGTGAATGCCCCATCACTCCAATACGTTGTGGATCGACCTCGGGCAACGTTTGTAAGACATCGATGGCGATGGAGTGCTCATAGGTAAATTTGCCGACAGCTGTCCAATTGGGATGTCGTTGATGAAAGCGGGTTGTATCGTACGCACCTTCAGGCGGAATTCGATTCCCCGCTACAAAGTGATCGGGAGCAATCACCACAAAACCGCGACGAGCTAAATGATCCAGATGCGCCCGAGATTTATCGGGTTCCAATCCCGCCGCTTGTTCTTTCCCTTTGGGATAAGTCCCGTGCAAAGCGACAACAGCCAGCCCAGGCGTTTTTCGATCCAGAGGAATCGCCAAGTAGGCATGAGCCCTTTCGTCGGTTTCTACTGCATAACTAATCAGTTTACGAATGTAGACGCCATCGACTTCAACTTCTTCATGAACTTGTAGGTCGAGCGGTGGCTTTATCGGTTTGTGTTGATCGCGGATCAAATCCAGAAAACGTTGCTTGAGAACCGCTTTATGCTTGAGCCATTGCTCTTGATTTTCGACGCCTGCCGTCAAATCGCTCCAGGTCGTTTCGATCGGTGGGGGACTCGACACCGGGCGGGGTGGCGAGACCGTATCGGATTGAGCCACAATGCTGGAGGCCCACAGCAGCCAAAACAGCTGGAATTGAGAAAAACAGACACAAAAACTTCCGATTTTCGCGAGTTTTTGCAGCCGATTTTTGGAATGGGTACAGTTCATGCGGAGGCATCCTCTAATTAGTGAAACCCAATTCGTGAAATCCAGGTCCCATATTTTGCCCTGAAAACAGATTTAATTCCGGGACGAAGCCAAGAAAGCGAACTTTTCAGCGAATGGTCGAGCATCGCACTTGATGCATTTTCAGAAGACAAGTCGAGTGGAATAGACCAGAAACATACGTCTATATTCTCCACCACTAGCTCGGACGATGCTAGAGGCCCTATCGAGACTGGAGCATGGTTGGGTTAATATGGTCCCCACCTTCTTGTGTGGAAGCATCTGAAATGAACAGCAGGAATTGAGAGCGTGTATGGCGATAATTGAACTGCGTGGCCTGATAAAACGCTATGGCCGCAATACGGTCCTCGACAATGTCGACTTTGCCATATCACCAGGAATCACTGGTCTGTTGGGGCCAAACGGTTCCGGCAAAAGTACCTTGATTAAGTCATTGCTGGGCTTGGTACGCGTCGACTCCGGCTCAGGTAGTGTGCTCGGCCAACCGTGGCCATCAACGGTGAAAGCGATTCGTGATCGCATCGGCTACCTACCGGAAGAAGATTGCTTCGTAGCCGGTCTACAAGGTGTTGAATCTGTCCAAATGATGGCTCAACTCTCCGGCATTCCAAGTCGCGAAGCGTTGCGACGCGCTCATGAAGTACTGGACTATTGCGATCTGGGGCAAGAGCGATATCGCAAGGTTGAAACCTATTCGACGGGGATGCGTCAAAAACTAAAGTGTGCTCAAGCCTTAGTGCACGATCCAGAGTTGATTATCCTGGATGAGCCAACCACAGGACTCGATCCCACACAGCGTGAAGAGTTTTTGCAGCGTCTCAAAACTTTAGCGGTGAAACATGGAAAATCGATCATGCTTTCAACGCATATCTTGCACGATGTTCGCCAGATATGCGATCACGTGGTGATTTTAATCGGTGGGCGTATTCGAGTTTCGGAATCGTTAGAAACGTTGAGTCGTCCCGCGAAGCCGGGTATGTATGTGACGGTTGTGGCAGACGCATCGCGTTTGGTTGAGCTTTTGAAAACGAAGAATATAAAGGCCACCATTGCGGATGATGGCCAAAGTGTTTTTGTTGAAGGTGTCACGGTAGACCGAGCGGCCGAATTGTGGTCGCTATGCGCCGAAGAGAAGATCATGGTGCAACGCCTAGAGCCATCGCGTAACTCTCTTGAACAAATTTTCCTCGATGCGATTCAGGAGGTGCCACGTGCCGTTGCTTGATCTTGGTTATCGCAATTGGGAGGGGGAAAGAACTCCCCGTGCACTTCGCTGGTTGGTCGTAACCATCACAGGGGCATTGATGATATGGAGAGGCTATTGGTTAAGAACTATTCTAGCGTTATCACTGAGCCCCATTGTTTTTACTGTGATCGGATTTTTCTTTTTCGAACAAGGCCTGCAAAATGGTGAATCACAGCTTTGGATCAGTCAAATCGTGCGGCGTTCGATGGGGATGGAAGAACTTGCGCTCAAAATAATGACGAACCCTGAAGAAGCGAGACATGAGGTTTGGTCGCTGTTTCTGCTAACGTTTTTTAAGCAATCGCAAGTTTACTGTATGGTCGTGGTCCTCGGACTGACGGCACCACGGCTGATCAGTTACGACCTGCGCAGCCGAGCTTACCTGCTCTATCTCTCTAGGCCGTTGAGTCCTGCGGAGTATTTGTTGGGCAAAGCTTCGGTGTTGTGGTTTTTACTGTTAGCCATCGCCACACTGCCCGCTCTCTGTGTGTACTTCTTTGGCATCCTAATTTCCCCTACCTGGACAGTGGTTTTTGATACGTGGGACTTACCGCTTCGAATTTTGGCGGCTACAGCCGCGCTCGCCTTACCGACATCTGCGCTCGCCATTTTCTTTTCGGCGATGACCACAGAAAGTCGATTCGCTGGATTCGCTTGGTTTGCCACCTGGATCGTGGGTTGGGTCACTTACTCCGTCCTCACTAGCGTTTCTGCCTTCGGACAGGCCAATGGCGAGTTACTCACAGAAGAGTTGTACAGATGGCAGATGGTTTCTCCCTACCATACATTAGGACAAGTCCAATCGATTATCTTTGGAGCAAACACATACGATGAACCATTCTTGGTTCCAATCATCACTTGCTCCGCCGTCACCATCGGTGGATTCTACATGGCGCATCGCCGAATTGCCGGCATGCTGAGAGCATAAGGGAATCACTACAGATGGAAACACAAAACAACTCACCTTTGCTCTCGTTAAAGAACGTCTCACGTTTATACGGCACCGTTATAGGCGTTAACGACATCAACATCGACTTGCCACGTGGAGCGTACGGGCTGGTCGGCCCCAACGGCGCCGGCAAATCCACTCTCATCGGTCTCATTACGGGTGCCTTGGCACCCACACTAGGCTCGATCGAAGTTTTCGGGGATAACCCTCGAACACAAGCGAGCTCATTGCATCGCATCGGATTATGCCCTGCGTCGGACCTGTTGCTACCGAAAGTTCCCGCCAAATCTTGGCTCGAACAGCTATTGGCTTTACATGGCTGGCCGCTGAAGATAGCAAGTCAACGTGCCATCGAAGTATTGAATTGGGTTGGCTTGGCCCACGCCATGAATCGACCCATGGGATCATATTCGCTCGGCATGCGCCAACGCGCTAAACTTGCTCAAGCTCTATCTCACGACCCAGAGCTATTGATATTGGACGAACCCTTTAATGGCCTTGATCCAGTGGGGCGGTTACAGATGATCGAACTGCTAAAGCAATGGGTCGCAAATGGTCGGAGCCTGTTGTTGGCTAGCCACGTTTTGCATGAAGTGGAAGCGGTCACCAACGCTTTTATGTTGATTTACGG
>JBILTA010000080.1:0-12668 GCA_044371785.1 Pirellulaceae bacterium
TGCTCGTGCTGAAACTGCTGTGGCGGCTGCACCAGAAGCTGCTGCTACGGAGAAGAAAATGGATGCTGCTGCACCTGCGGTTGAAACCGTGGCTGCTAAAGAAGAGAGCAAAGATGAGGTTAAGGTCCCCGCTCCGCCAGCAACAAGTGAAGTCCCTACTGCGAAAGATGAATTGACGATTAACTTCCAAGCTGCACCATGGCAGCAAGTGTTGAAATGGTTAGCCGATGAAGCAGATCTCAGTTTGCAAGTCGATACGTTCCCTACGGGCACGTTTACCTATAAAGATGCATACCGGACCTACACCGTTTCGCAAGCGATGGACATTTGCAATAGCGTACTGCTCAATAAGGGCTACACCCTGGTGCGACGCGAACGTCTGTTGATTGTGGTGGATTTGGAGCAGGATATTTCGGCTGAAGTGGTTCGTGAGTTAGCCGAATTGGTGCCAGCGGAAGGCTTAGCGACCCGCGGCGAATATGAACTGTTGAAAAGTCTTTTCGTTGTATCTCGTATGAGTACCGAAGAAGCAGAATCGGAAATCAAGAAGTTACTTGGTCCTCAAGGTTCGGTGGTAGCTTTCCCAGTATCTGGACAGTTATTAGTTACAGAAACAGCCGGCAAGTTGCGAACGATTCAAGCAATGCTCAAGCGAGTTGAAGATCCGAATACAGCCCGTGGTTCAGCGATCATGTCGATTCCATTGAAGAATGTTTCTGCAGAAGAAGTGTTGACGGTGGCGCGTCCATTGTTGGGTATGCGAGATGGTGCAAATACGGCTGAGAAGATCAGCGTTTCGACTGACACCTTTGGTACAATTTTGTTTGCGTCTGGGACAGCCGACAATATTCAGAAGTTGAAAGACTTGGCTGAACTCTTGGATAAAGAGAATACTTCTACTGCAGGTACCGTGGGTGCGACGGAGACGCCGTACATCAAATCGCATCGCATTTCGGGAACAGATCCTGACACGGCCTATCAGGTGATGCAGACATTGTTGGCTGGTATGCCCGATGTCTTGATGTCGCTGGATGCTTCGTCGAATCAATTGATCATCCAAGCACGCAAATCCGAACACGATCTTGTGGAGCGGACCTTAAAGGAAATTTCAGGTCAGAACGAGGCATTCGAAGTCGTGCAATTGACCAAGCTAGAACCAGAAACCGTGATCTTGGCGATCAATAAGTTCTTTGGTGGTTCGTCGGATGGTAAAGAAGCTTCAAAGACTGGGCCAATCGTTGATGGTGATCCATTAAATCGCACTCTCTGGGTAAAAGGCAGCCAAGCGCAGATCGAACAAGTGAAGAACTTGGTGACTCAGTTGGAAGGCAATTCGACAGCCACGGAATCGCTCAACGACAAAATTCGTATGTTGCCGTACACGGGCCGCGCTGCCGATCGTGCTCTTGAGCAAGTTCAAACTTTATGGACGGCAACGCAGAATAAGAATCGCATTCGTCGCGTTACTCCGGCGGAACGCCAAGTGGATGGTTTGCCTAAGCGAAGTGTCAACGGCGAAATTCCTACGGTTCGACGCTCCTCTACTGCAACTGGTGATGCGGCTGCACCAGCGGCTGCAGGCAATGGGGCCGATCCGGGGATTCAATTGAGCCCAGAACGTCTCGAAATGTTGAAAAATTTGTTGGAGCAACGTGGTCGAGGTGGTAACGAGGGTGAGGCTCCGGAAGCAGCTGAACGCGGAGATGAACCAGAAGGCCAACCCGCCCCGCCGAAAGAACCGGCCACCAAAGAAGAGCCAGCCCCTAAAGTAGAGCCGGCGCCAGTCGTTGAGCTAGAAGCCAACGACGAGCCAGCAGCTGCCGGTGATGATGATGGTGACAACAAAGATCTGAAGGCTTCGAAATCAAAGAAGTCTCGAGTTTTTTTTACATCGGCCATTATCGCTCAAGAGGGCGATGAGAATAGCCCCTCGGATGTACCTGCGACCACACCTCCTGCAAGTGAAAAAACTGCGCCGGCCGCAGCAGCAGACGAAAATCCTGGAGCGGGTAGTGACATTGTGGTAATCGAAGGCCCGAACGGTTTGATCGTAACTTCGGAAGATCCAAAAGCTCTCGCGCAATTTGAAAGTTTGATGCGAATGGTTGCCGAGCAGTCCGCAGCTACGGGTGAACCAACCGTTTTCTATTTGCAATACATTAAGGCAGCGGCGGCTGCAGAGCTTCTTGAAGGGATTCTGACCGGACAATCGTCAGGCGGAAGTGCTGGCGGGGGCGGCGGTGGTCTATTGGGCAGCATGTTGGGTGAGATGGGTGGTGGCCTAATCGGCAATTTGTTGGGTGGTGGAGGTGGAGGTGGCTCGATTTCTTCGAGCAGCGCGACCGCATTGGCAACGGGTGAAGTTTCCATTGTTCCTGATCCCCATTTGAATGCTTTAATTGTTCAAGCTAACGGAACGGACTTGACCTTGGTAGAACAACTCTTGGAAGTGATTGACCAGGAAGATAGTCCGGTTGAAGTTTCCACTCGAGGCAAACCACGCTTGATCAAAGTGGAATATCAAGATGCGACGAGCGTCTCCAATATTGTCAAAGAATTGTTTGCGGATCGTATGCAGCAGCCAGCGGGAGGACAACAACGTCAGCCCACACCTCAAGAGTTCTTGCAAGCTTTACGGGGTGGCGGCGGCGGACGGGGTGGTCGTGGTGGTGGAGCTCAAAGTGAACTCAAAGAAAACACCATGACCATTAGTGTTGATGCACGCAGCAATTCGTTGATCGTGACCTCGACTCAAGCGTTGTACGACGAAGTGAAAGCTGCAGTTGAGATGATCGATCAAGCGGGTGCAGACACGGAAGAAGTGACTGAAGTTGCGGTGATTGAAGGTAACTTGAATCCAGTGGTCATCAACAATGCTCTGACTTCGATGTTTGGTAGCCAAGTTCGCAGCAACGCCACCGCGAATGCGACGACTGGTGGTAACAACACGCAGAACCGTAGCTTTGACGCCAATGCCATTCAGCAACGGATGAATGCGTTTCGCGGAATGCAACAAGGTGGCGGGACCGGTGGTATGACCTTCGGAATTCCTGGCGGCGGAGGGTTCGGTGGTACCACAGGTGGTTTCGGTGGCGGGAACACAGGTGGTTTTGGTGGCGGCCGGGGTGGCTTTGGTGGTGGCAACACGGGCGGCTTCGGCGGTGGTCGTGGTGGCTTCGGTGGCGGCACGGGTGGCTTCGGTGGTGGCACCGGCGGTTTTGGTGGCGGCACGGGTGGCACCGGTGGTGGTCGCGGTGGACGAGGCGGTCGAAACTAATTGCTATGTCCGGCTGTCCTTTTTGCGACATTGAATTGGATCCGGTGTGCTTGGGTGATGAGGTACTGAACGATGATTATGGAAGCTGGCGATATTCTGGTGCGACGCGGATTGATCACCGCTGACCAACTGGAACGCGCGCGTATTAGTGCCGGCAACACCTCTTCCTCTTTGGAGCAAGCCATTTCGCAAGGGATGGTAAAAGAAGATGAAGCACTGCGAGCCGTAGCGGAAGAAGTTGGTTTGGATTTCATCGATCTCAGAACGGCCGATGTTGATCTTTCGCTGCTCCAAACATTTCCACAGAAGCTCATTTATCGACACGCTCTTTTTCCACTGAGGCGACAGAACGGTAGTCTCGTGGTGGCCACTGCAGATCCTCTCGATCTGTATCCCATCGATGAAGCGAGTGCGGCTACCGGCTTAAGCATTATCCCCATCGTGGCCGAACGCATCGAAATCGCCAAGCTTGTCAAGAAGCACTTGGGGGTTGGTAGCGAAACGGTGGAAGGTCTTCTCGCGGCACGAGCCGAAGATGAAGATGTTGAGTTGCTCGAACAAATCGAAGGTGATGGCAGCGAATTGAGCGAGCAAGCTCAAGAAGCTTCCGTGGTTCGATTGGTCAATGAAATTCTGGTCGAAGCGATCGACTCCCGGGCGAGCGACGTGCACTTGGAATCACAATCGTTCGGGTTAGTGATCCGTTATCGTATCGACGGTATTTTGCACACGCAGCCTGTGCCACCAGAGATCAATCGATTTCAAGCAGCGATTATCAGCCGTTTGAAGATTATGGCCCGCTTAAACATCGCCGAAAAGCGATTGCCACAAGACGGTCGTATCAAGTTGCGAGTTCATGGTCGAGAAATCGACATTCGTTTGTCGGTGATTCCGATGATCCATGGCGAAAGCTTGGTCATGCGTATTCTCGATAAAGGGTCGATGAAATTTGACTTGCGTAATCTGGGGATGGATGAAGGCGTTTATCGCATTTATCGTGAACTGATCGAATTGCCTCACGGCATTATCTTGGTTACAGGGCCGACCGGTTCTGGTAAAACGACTACTTTGTACAGTTCGCTGATGGAAATCAAAGGTGATGATAACAAGATCATTACCACGGAAGACCCTGTTGAATATCAGCTGGATGGTATCAACCAAATTCAGGTTCATCCGAAGATTGGCTTGACGTTTGCCGCTTCGCTACGAAGTATCTTGCGTCATGACCCTGACATCGTGCTCGTCGGTGAAATTCGCGATTTGGAAACGGCCGAAAATGCGATTCAAGCGTCGTTGACCGGTCACTTAGTGTTTAGCACCTTGCACACCAATGATGCCGCTGGTGCTTACACACGTATGATTGATATGGGGATCGAGCCGTTTTTGGTGGCCAGCACGGTCGAAGGTGTAATGGCACAACGCTTGTTGCGCCGCTTGTGCAAAGAGTGCAAAGAAGCTTATACGCCCGATGCCAATGATCTCCCCGTCGATTTCCCATGGGATAAGCTTGATGGACGGCCTATGTATCGTGCCAAGGGATGTCGAGCTTGTCGCGGTGTGGGCTACACAGGACGTATGGGTATCTATGAGTTGATGCTCACGACAGAAGAAATTCGTGAATTGGCCCATGAACGTGTCAGTTCTTTTGCTATCAAGCAAGCTGCACTTAAAGCGGGAATGAGAACACTTCGCGACGATGCATGGGCTAAGGCGATGCATGGTTCAACGACGGTGGATGAAGTGCTTCGTGTGACCAAGGGTGATCGTCTTAACGCCACGATGGCGGGGCAAAAGTAGGGTCTGAAGCATGCCAGAATTTGCCTATGTAGCCCGCGATATGACGGGCAAACGGACTACCGGAACATTGTCAGCGGGCAACCAGCGCGAAGCGATGGCGCTGCTGGATTCCAAGTCACTGTTCCCGATCGAAATTACGGTCAATAAGTCCACCGTCGTTCGTCGCAGCGGTCGCGTTCGCGGTTTGACGATGGCTGTGTTTTATTCGCAATTGGCTGCCCTGCTCCGCAGCGGTGTGCCCATGTTGCGATCGTTGACCGTTCTGGGTAAACAATCCAACAACAAGACGCTCAACAATGTGCTGGAAGAAGTTCGCGGCCGTGTGGAAGAAGGCGAATCACTTGGCTCGGCCATGCAGCGATATCCTCGTGTCTTCAGTGAAATGGCTGTGAATATGGTCAAAGCGGGAGCCGAAGGTGGCTTCCTTGAAGATGCTTTGGAACGCGTGGCTGTTTTCACTGAACAACAAGAAGAACTCAAAGGACGCACGTTGGGGGCTTTAGCTTACCCTGCGTTCTTGGCGACGGTCGGCGGTATCGTGCTTACCGTGCTTATGGTTTTCTTCGTACCAAAATTCGAACCTTTGTTCGCCAACTTGCGCCGCAAGGGACAATTGCCTGCAATGACTGAATGGCTGTTGGCATTCAGTCGAGGTTTGTCCGCCTATTGGTGGGTGGGCGTGTTGGTCATCATCGGCTTGGCCGTCGTGTTCGTAAGGTATACGGCCACCCCCAAAGGTAAACGGGTTTTTGACCTCGTAAAAATTAAAGTACCAATAGTTGGGAAAATATTTCTGAATTTGGCTGTCGCGCGGTTCTGCCGGGTGTTTGGTACTCTGTTGGTCAATGGTGTTCCCATTTTGCGCTCACTGGAAATCAGTCGCGAATCGGCAGGAAACGTCATTTTGACCGAAGCGATCGCCAAAGCGAGCGAAAACATTACCGCCGGGGAGCGGCTAGCAGTACCCCTCGGAAATAGTGGTCATTTTCCACCCACTGTGGTGGAGATGCTGAGTATCGCGGAGGAATCCAATACACTAGATGATGTTTTGGTTCAGATCGCAGATGGATTGGAGAAACGAACCTTCCGGCAATTGGATATGTTCGTTAAGTTGCTAGAACCGATCATGCTGTTATGCCTGGCGGCGGTAGTGATGTTTGTGGTGTTAGCGTTGATGGTACCTGTGTTGAATAGTGCCAATTCGATCTAACTGATGTAACATTTTGAATAAATTTGTTTGAATAAAATTGTTAGATCGAATCATCAAAATAAATATGGTTCCGGTTTTGAGGGAGTTGGGAAAAATGAAGCGTACTCGAAGAAACATGCGACGTGGTTTCTCCTTGTTGGAAATCATGTTGGTACTCGTGATTTTGGTGGTTGTCGGTGGTATCGTGGCCGTGAACCTTGGTGGCGTCCAGGACCGAGCGTTCCAACAAACCGCGAAGTCCGAAATTCAGAACTACAAGAAGTTTCTGCAAATGTACAAGCTCAACGTGGGCAGCTTGCCTTCTTCGTTGGACGCGTTGTACGAGCAGCCAGGCGATTTGGCAGATGCGACAAAGTGGATGCAGATCGTAGAAGAGCCCATCAAGCCAGATCCATGGGGCCGACCTTATCAGTATAAATTGTCGGGTGACAAGTTTGAGATCCGCAGTTTAGGTCCAGATGGTCAAGAAAATACTGAAGATGATATCACGAGCTGATTCAAATGAAGCCTGAAGGTTTCGTTCAAAAAACTCGATTGAGTAACTCACCTAAACCCCGAAGGATCGTTGGTCCGTCGGGGTTTTCGCTATTTGAATTGATGTTGGTTTTGGTGATATTGGTCGCAGTTGCCAGTATCGTGGTGCCATCGATCAACGGGACGCTCAAACAACAACAATTTCAACGCGAGTGCGATCGCATTCGAGTGGTCTGGGAAGAAACCCGTCTCAAAGCGATGCGAACGGGGCAAGCTCAGGTCTTTCGCTTCGTCGCTGGCTCAAGCGAATACTCTATCGAGCCTTGGCTTCAAGCTACCGACGAAGTCGAAGCGAGCAACGGCGCTACGGTGATGATGGCGGGTGGCTTGGCGAAAGTCGACATGCAGTCCGGCGTGATGGGTGGGGCAGGTGTTGAATTGGGAACCGCTGCTGAAAAACTTGAAGAGGGCTTTGTCTTCTCCGCTGGCGCAGTTCTTGGCGATACACGCACTTTGATGATTCAACAACAGACTGGCACGGTGTCGGGTGGAGCAGGTAATCAATCCGCCCCGATTATGTTTTATCCTGATGGCACCACATCCACAGCGGAAGTTGCCATCAAAAATGAATACGGTGCGCAGCGATTAATTCGTATTCGAGGACTTACAGGAGAGATTTCAGTCATTCGTGCGGTGGGAGATGCAGGATGATTCGCTACACCAAAGGAACCAATCGCACAGGTTTGTCGCTCTTGGAAGTGGTACTCGCATTGGCCATCTTGGGTGCTGCTGGGGCTATGCTCGCTCAATCGATGCAAGTCGCTACCGATGCTGGTATGCAAGCTCGTGATCAAGCCTTGGCCGAGCTGTTGGCCGAGTCCAAGTTGTCTGAGGTGATTGCGGGCGCATATCCGCCTAACCAAAGCACCGACTGGATGCCGATCGAGACAGTAGTTGAACCAGGTCGTTGGCACTTTAAAATTGTGAGCCAGCCGACGTTGACCGATGGTATGTTGGGCGTTCAGGTCTGGGTAACAGACGATCCTCAAATGCAAAAAGAACGTCCTCTGCAAGTGATGCTCACGCGATGGATGATCGATCCCAATATGGGACTCGATACGCTACCAGAGGATACTTCAACGACGGGCACCTCTTCGACATCAGCCACAGGAACACAACCATGAGCTTCCTGAGGCTGTCACGGATGCCAAATTGCTCGGCGGAAATACCAGGAATGTGTCGACCGGCTCGGCGTTCGGCCTATACATTGCTCGAATTGTTGTTGGCTTTAGCTTTGACTGTTTTGGTCAGCGGTCTCATCGGTATGCTACTCCAGATTTATTACAAATCTTCTGAACTGAGCCAATCGGAAGTAAGACAAGCCCAGATCGCGCGAAACTTGCTGCGAATGATATCCGATGACTTGCGAAGTGTCGTGCGATACCAAGAGTTTGATGACTCAACACTGAGCTCGGTTCTCAGCGCTTCTGCTGGTGGTGCAACTGGTGGAAGTGGTGCTGCTTCATCAGGAGATTCCTCGGGTGGTGTCTCAGGTGGCGGAGCGACTAGTGGCGGAGCACCAACAGGAACCGGTAGCACTGGCGGTGGAGGCGCATCGATGGGAGGCGGTGCATCGATGGGTTCCTCATCGGGCGGTGCTTCGGCAGGTGGAGCCTCTAGTGCCGGCGGTAGCAGTTCGAGTTCAACTGCGGGTATGGATTCTAGTGGTGCATCGGACACGGGGGATACGGCTGCGAACACAACCGATTTGGCCTCTTCCACCACACCACCTCCCACTCCAGGGCTGTATGGCAATCAATATGAACTGATGATTGATGTCAGCCGTCTTCCTCGCCCAGATCAATACTACACACAACAGACGTCGACTATGGATACGCAGATGCCCGATGTCCCAAGCGATATCAAATCGGTTCTTTACTATGTCCAAGCCTCTGGCAATTCTATGGGTATTCAAGATCCACTGCAAAGTGGTTCGTTAACTGGTATCCCTGTCGAAGCCAATTCGGCGGATGCGATCAAAGCGGGTGGTGGTTTGGTGCGGAGACAATTGGATCGAGCGGTTACTCAATGGGCCAACGATCAAGGCCAGAGTGATCGTTTGATGCGGACGGGAGAATTGTTGGCTCCTGAAGTCGTTTCGCTGGAGTTTAATTATTACGACGGTACGCAATGGTTAACTCAATGGGATTCATCGCAACAAAATCTACCCTTGGTTGTCAAAATTCAGGTCGGTATGCAAGACCCTCGGATTGCTAAGTCTCAGCCGCTTTCTGCGGGTACTCCAGTCAGTTCGATGGCACCGGACCAATTGCAGACTTACGGAATTCGGGTTTATGAACTATCGGTGGCGATACCTGGAGCACAGTTGATGGAACCAGCAACCGATAGCGGCATGGAAAGTATGGGAGTTCAGTGATGAGCCAACAACGAACTCGTACCAAAAAACAGCGTGTTGCCAAGAATGCTGCGGATGTTGCGCCGAAAAAGGTTCGCAAAGCATTTTTGTTGATCCTGGTCTTGTTGGTTGTGGCTGGCGTATCGCTGGGTGCGATGTCATTGCTGGAAACGATGGTCGTTGCAAAGGATGCGGCCCAACTAGGCAATCAGCAAACACAAGCCAAATATGTTGCGGATTCAGGTGTTGAGTTTCTGCGCTACTTCCTGGCTTTTCCAAAGAATCAGCAAGATGAAATGGGGGGATGGCGTGATAATCCTCAACTATTTCAGGCGATGAACGTCATACCGGATGCAGATCCAGCTCGTGTGGGTAACTTTACCATTATCGGCCCCAATATGGATGAAATGGGGCAATATGCTGGGATCCGTTATGGTCTGCAAAACGAATCGGCTCGCTTGAATCTTAATGCGTTGGTTGTGATCGATGAATCGTATGGTGGAGCGGCAGCCACGATGGCCGCATTAGGTAGTGCGGATGCGGATCTCAGTGCCCTGGGTATTAGTAGCGAGGTGGTAGAAGAAGCGACGGGTACTGCGGATTTGCAGAACTTGGGTCGTTCACTGTTAATGGGCGTGCCTGGTATGACAGAAGATGTGGCCGATGCAATTCTCGATTGGATCGACGAAGATGACGAGCCACGCGAATATGGGTGTGAGATCGAATACTACAGCCAATTGCCGACACCTTACGCCCCAACCAACGGAGCGATTCAAAGTGTGGAACAGCTACTTCTTGTTCGTGGCGTTACCCCCGAATTGTTGTTCGGTATGGATCAAAATCGCAATGGTGTTTTGGATTCTGGTGAAATGAATTCCATGGGGGCGGGCATGATGTCTCCTGCGGGGACCATGCAAACGGGAGCGATGACAACGACCGATGGTGAAGAAGTGTCGCAACCAGATCCTTTGGGATGGGCACAATATCTCACGCTGCATAGCGCTGAGAAGAACGTCGATCGCGATGGCAATCCGCGCGTTTATTTGAATCAAGAAGATCTCGAATTGTTGGAAGAAGAGTTGGTAACCGCTTTGGGAAATGAGACTTGGGCCACTTTTATTGTGGCGTATCGCAAAGCTGGTAAAGCAGGAGGTAGCGCCGTGGCGGGTATGACGGCAGGAGCTACTGAAGGAGCCACAGAAGGCGACGACGCAGCTGGAGGTGGTGTGAATAGTGCCGAGTCATTGCCGTGGAACTCTGCCTTCTTCGATTCTGTTTCCGGTGAAGCATCGGTGACATTGAGTCAGGTATTGGATTTGGTCGATGCAACTATCGAAGTGGATCTTAACGGTGAACCGACAAAATACATTTCGCCGTTTACTTCGGAGCCTGCTGCAATGGCGATGTATATGCCGGTGTTGATGGACAAGTTGACCACGGTGCAAGGGGCATCAATACCAGGTCGGATTAGTGTAAACGATTGCCCTCGTGCGATCTTGTTGGGCATTCCGTCGATGACCGAAGAGATTGTCGACGCGATTATTGAGGCTCGAGCCGAACAATCGGATTCCGAGAATCGCAAGTTCGAATCTTGGTTGGTGGTGGAAGGTCATATCACGATCGATCAGATGCGGACATTGGCCCCTTTGATAACGGGTGGCGGAAATGTCTATCGAGCCCAGATCGTCGGCTATTTCGAGCAGGGCCCTGCATTCTGTCGCGCCGAAGTGATCATCGACTCAGCAGGTGAGGTTCCTACGGTTCGTATGTACAGACGTATGGACCATTTGGGGCGTGGATTTAGTATACCCATTCTGGGGCAGCGGAGTGGTGTTGGAGGGGCAGGCGGCGTCGGTATGGGGACGAACCTGCAATAACCTAAAATAGTCCGATTTTGGGGGGAGTTTTGGGGATGTCCTCCAATCTACCCCGAAACTTTGGTGCGTAAATCGGGTTAGGCAAGTAAGCTAGACCGTAACGAGTTATTCTGTTTTTTGGGCCGGAGATCGAACCAGCCGTGGCAAAACTAATTGCAATTGAATGGGATCGCAAAGAATTGCGACTGCTCGCAGGGAGCCGACGTGGCACTCAAATCCACGTTGAAAATGCCGTCGCCGTCGCTTTGCCTGCGGCCGCCGATGAAGATGTCTCGCATTCCGCTAATGCGACCGCTGCCATTGGACAGGCACTCAATAAGCTGCGTTTGGCAAAAGGTGAGGCGATCCTGGCGGTAGGTCGCGGCAACGTGGAACTACGCACTCTCCAATTGCCTAAGGTGAGCTCCGACGATCTCCCTGAAATGGTACGTTTCCAAGCCATGAAGCAGTTTGCGGGCCTTACGGAAACGACCCCCATCGATTTCGTGGTGTTGCCCGAAAACCCAGCGAGCGGCGAAGACAACTTAACCATTCTAGCTGCAGCGCTCAGTACCACCGCTCAAAAAGAAATGCAAAAACAAGCTGCTGACGCAGGCTTGGAAATTCAAAAAGTGGTTTTGCGTCCATTTGCGGTTACCCAGCTATTGGCATTAGCGGACGAAGAACTGCGTAAGCAAAACCTATTGATGGTCGACATCCTTGGCGATGAAGCCGATCTCACGATTGTCGAAAAAGGCAGCGTCGTTTTCATTCGTTCGGTGAAGCTTCCCTCCTCTGACGAAAGTGTCGTTGGGCAATGGTTGGTGGGTGAGATGCGACGCACGTTGATGGCAGCTGCTGGCCAACGCAATGGTCTGAAAGTGGATCAAGTGCTGGTGTGGGCTCAACAATCTGTCGCGGATTCTCTATCGGACCGAGCGGCCACTCAGTTGCAATTACCGATTCAGGTAATTGATCCATTTACCAAAGTCAAAGTGGATGATGAAGCGAAGAAGTCGTTGCAAGAAATTGGCAAGAGCCGCTTTGCTCCCCTCTTGGGTGTTCTTGTAGCAGAAGCTGCTGGTCACAAGCATGACATTGACTTCATGCATCCAAAACGCCGGCCACCCAAAGAAAAACCTGTTGCCCGTTATGCGCTTATGGCTGCCGCAGCCGCTTCACTGTTGTTTGGTGGAGTGTATTTGTATTATTCATCGCATTGGGCGCTCGATGCGCAAATTGCAGATTTGTCGCAACAAAGCAAAGATCTGGACGACTTAGTGCAAGTGGCCCAGCAAAACACCCGTCGCTGGAAATCTGTCGAGACCTTCGTTGCCAAAGAAGTCAACTGGCTCGATGAATTGGAGCGAATGTCGAACAACTTACCTCCTGCGAGTGCTGTGATTATCCGTGATGCGAATTTTGTGTTGAACAATCGCGGAGCTAATCTAGCGACGATCTCGGCCAACGGTCTCACCAAAGACAAGGACACACATAAAGAGATTGAGGAGAAGTTACGTCAACCACCTTATTATTTGGTCGCTCCGAAAACATCTACCCGCATTTTGCAGAAGATCGAAGGCCTTGAAGAATATAGTTGGGCCTTCGATGGTGACCTGACATTAACGACCAAGCCAC
>JBILTA010000571.1:0-3978 GCA_044371785.1 Pirellulaceae bacterium
ACTTACAGATACTGGGCTGCTAGCAGGTTAGTAACCTCTTACCGTTGAAAAGCAATTCTAGTATTGCGTTTTCAGTTTTCAGTTTTCAGTTTTCAGTTTTCAGTGTTCAGTGTTCAGTGTTCAGTGTTCAGTGCTTAGTGCTCGAATGCACTCAGAACTGCCGAACATCTCATCCCAATGACTTAGTCTCGCGCCGAGCATGAGTCGGAGCACTGTTCAACATGAAAACCCCTTGGCTTGAGCTTGCGATCGACTTGGACGGAATTCGGCATTTTGAGGCCTGTCGCACCCAGACAATGCCTGTCGCTGAAATGCTTCAGCGTTTACAGTTCGTTCACGACAATATCGAACAGTGTTTCGCCGAAGGTCGGTTGATCGACCGTAATATTTTCGATGATCTGGATGACCTACAAGAGCGTCTGAAACGAAAGGACCTACCAGACGTAACAGAGGTTATGGAATTGGCAGAACGAATGGCTACAAGATATGGACTCGATGCAGACGATCCGTGCGAATCGGGATGGATGAAAAAAGATCGCGACGGTCGATTTATGATTCGGATAGATCATCGGAAAACACGCCAATTGTAGATCGATAAGCAGTTTAGATTTGTACCTTTTTGTGGTAACCGACCAAGGTGAACCGAACACCGTGAGAACCAAGGCCGAATGGCATTGAAACCGAAAACCTTTTTTCGAAAAGGGAAGATGTGCCTCAGACGCTGAATCTTATCCTGCTAACTCGATAACGAGATCACACGGAAAAATGCACCAAGAACCAACAGGGGAAATGACACAGTTCTTCGAACAACGAACTCATGCTCACATAGAACGGGTTCGAAAGCAGTTACGGCTCATGGCTACGCTCAAGACAGAGCATGCGAATGAACTGGAACAGCGTGCGATTGATCACGATGCATCCAAGTTCTCACTTGAAGAACGAGTACCCTATATTTGGCTTACGGAATACCATCGCTGTCGCAGAGCGGGTAAACCATTCAATTATCCTAATGGTTTGCCTGAGCAGGTTGAAAAAGCAATCCAACATCACGTTAACACCAACCGACACCATCCAGAGTACCATACTAACCCCAATGATATGACTGACATAGACATCATTGAAATGGTTTGTGATTGGACTGCTATGTCTGAAGAATTCGATCAGCATGGCGGAAGTGCCCGCCGCTGGGCCGAACACACCGTAGGTGATCGCGTAAAATTCAATTCCGAACGTCGAGATTTCATCTTTCACATCATATCGTTGCTGGATGCAAATCGTTCAGGGAAAGACGAATCATGAAGATGACAGCCCTGCAGCTTCAAAACAATAAGACAAGGTGCAGCATGCTCCCATCATCGCGAACGCCGAAAGAGGAACCGTTAACGCCCCATCGTTTCGTCCTTGTGCTTTTGATCAAATCCACGTTTGATCCCACCTTAGAGAATTTAGGGCACACTAATTTGCAGTAAACTTGCCCAATCCACTGCTGTTATGGGGAGTTCGAGCTGCATAAGTTGCCCTTGAGGGGCTGGCAACTGGCCCAAAATCGCCCGTTTTTTGGCGAACCCGATGCATAGATCCCCGCTACAGACTACCTTGTTAAAAGGCTTGCTAGGCCAGACATCGGTTCCATCAATGGAACACTGTTGCAGGCCCTGACAAACCCGATCTAACTAAGCCCCACATTCCTATACCTCAGATTCGCTATGACGACGTTTGCTTGCCCCAACTGCCAGCACCATATTCACCTGCCGGAAGGTGTTTCTCAAACTGCTCTGCTGCAGTGCCCAATGTGCGGCCATACCACACCGGCGTCGGAATTGACTCTAAGTGCTGGCCCCACCTGGATCGTGGTTGAACCAGGCAACGAGGGAATGCCACTTGCCGCCACGGCCGCGCTGGCCTCTGTAGCCCCAACTGTCGCCGCTGCAACCGCTGCCAACACTTCACCGACAGACGCTGACACATCCCACGCTTCATCCGGATCAACGAATGAACGCGAGTATGAACTAGCAGATCCTTCCTTACCCAAAGCGGATCGAACTCGCAAGCAGCCATTGAAACAACAGGACTGGAGCAAACACAAACCGCTCACACATGAGGAGTACCAAAAGCGAAAACGCAAATCCAGCTCACCGCTGGCTGGGATCATTCAAATCGTTTTGGGGGGAGCACTGGCGTTACCGATTGCGCAGTTGTTGATCTGGCACGTCTTAGGTAAAGATCCTTTTGAGTTAGCACCCAAGACGGCCGCATATGCACCTTGGATTGTCCCGTACAAATTCCGGCCTTACACACCATCCAATGACACGAAGTTCGTCGAACGTTCCAGCCCGCGTCGCAGTAGTAGCACAAGTAATGGCAGCGGAATTGCCCGTGACTTTGATGCAGAACTTGCTGCATCATTAGCCGAATCGGAAAAGAAACCGGCCACAACTCCAGGAAAGCCTCTCGAAGACCTGAATGAAGAAAAGAAGACCGTTGAAAAAGAAGCTGGCTCGGACGACATGAAAGAAAAAGAAGCCCCATCGGTCCCAAATGATTCGATCGATGCAACTACCAAAGATGCACCAGTGAGCGAATCGGAAAAGCTGACCCTTGCCATCGCCTCAACGCGGCAAGCGATGAATGATTGGACTACAGTGGCTAAGGAGAACGGTGGCGAACGTCGTAAGATTGCGAACAACTTCTACTCTGGTTTGGCAACAAGCGTCGAGCAATTCGCGAAAATCGAAGGAGAGCCGAACGCTCGAATCCTAAAACGCGAATTAGATAAACTTGTTCGTGATGTGGGAGCAGATGCCGAGTTGATTCAGTTAGTGCGTGCTGGTGGATTTGCAAAGCTGGCCAAAGCCAATAACTCGCTGACGGCCGGCACAGGCTTGGCCCTCGTCGCGACTCTGGAAGGTGATCGCGAGGCAAACACTTGGACGATCAAAGCGAGAAAGTCGATCGTTAAAGAAGCGGAAGAAACGGCAGCCAATACGCAAGTACGTGATGCAGTCTTGCATCGCGATGTGCTCTTGGGCGAAGATGTGAGTGGCGACCATTTGGTGCTCACAACCACAGAATCTCAAACTGACTCCGAGTCTGCAGATTCAAAGCGGGATGTGATTTGGTTTGCTATACCAATAGAGTAGGGCAACCGATATCGCTTGCACTGGCTCTATCTGCATACAATCTCCATCAACACAACCTAAGGTCGGTTACTTCTGGACGCGACCGAAGATTTGACATTCGGCTTTAAGCTCTTCACCAAGGCTCGTCTTTACGGTGATCGTTTGCTGAATTTCGCCAACTTCGTCCGCCGCCGTAAACTCGAAGGGGACCAAGTGAGTTCCCTTCTCACCCGTTGGAATCTTGAATTGGAAACGAGGGTCGTCGCAAAAGATTTCGGTAATGGAAAAAGGCGATTTTCCACGCACCACCAAACGTTGCTGTTTCGCGTCGCCAGGTTTCAAGTCACCAAGATCAAGTGTCTTGGGAGCAATCGTGAGCGGCGGTAAGACGTTTGCAAAAACGGGAATTGAAATTCGTTCGTACGTCTTATCGTCGGTTACCAAAACGATCTCCTGCTGGATATTGCCTATCGGTGCATTGTCCTTCAAACCAACATCTAAGCGATACCCTATTCGACCAGAACCTTGCTCTTCTCGTTTCAGCTTGACACTCAAATAGTCGCACTGACTGCGCACATCATTGATCTTCCAACTGCTACGACCAACATATTGCACCGTCAATTCCGTGTTCTTGGCTGTACCTTGATCGACGTCACCAAACTGAACTTCACCCGGTTCAACCACGATATCAGAACGAATGTGCCCTGAGACCATCAACTGCACTTCTGCATAGTAGGGCTTATCGATCGTGACGGTGACCACCGCAGCCTTCTTGCCAATAAAGGAGCGAGTATTGAACTGAGCCACAATGGCTCCCTTCTCCCAGGTCTTTAGATCGGCCTTGGTGATGCGTGGTGAC
>JBILTA010000572.1:0-3964 GCA_044371785.1 Pirellulaceae bacterium
ACGCGCCGAATCCAGTTTGATGTCGACATCGTTTCCAACTTTAACAAGATCAATGTCAGCCTGATCAATCACCAAAACCGCTTCTGATTTCTCTGGGTTGCCCACAAAGCAAATCAAATCGGATTCAGCTAAATACGCACCTTCATTTTCGGCAGAAAACAGGTTACCACTCCACGAAGGCAACCTGGCTGTTCCATCTTTTTTGTCGTCTTTGGATGGCGGTGGAAGGATTATACCGCTTACAGGGCTGCGAATCTCAAGTGAAGCGGCGCGTTCTTCGATGTTTCTGAGCTTCTGAGCGGCGGCATCGCGAATCTCTTTTTGCGTTCCGATTTGCGATCGAATTTCGCCGTTGACGACACTCTGTTTTTCCATCACATCCAGTCGAACTTGTGCAACCCGGAATTCACCCTCATAAGCAGTCTTTTTCAATCGCAGGTCAACATTGTCCAGGGTCGCGATCAACTCACCTTCTTCGACATGTTCTCCCGGCTTTTTGTGCCAGCGGACCACTCGGCCGGGGACAACAGAATAAATGCCGTACGCATCCGTCGGTCGTATTTCCACGGCTGTATCAATGTGGAATGGAAAGGGAACAAAAGCCACAATGGCGATAGCGGCCACTGCGACAAATGCTGTAGCCATAACACGTGAGCGTTTCATTTTGCTCGCCTTTCCAGGTGTTTTGAAGAATTTGTATGTAGCCATGATGGGAGGGATCGTCATACCGATCAAACCTGAGAACGCTGCTATCTGTCCCAGTCGCTTGAGTCCATAAGGTTCGAGGACCTTATTCAAGAACATGAAGATACCAATCACCACAACCCAGCGATAAATACCAGCTGCGATCGTAAAGGCAGCGAACCAAAACTTATTGCGTTGTGGAAGAAACGGATTTTCTTGAAGTTCCAAGCCGAGGCAGAAACTCTGGAACCAGCGTTTCAGAACTTCCGTGCTCTTTTGTCTTAGGTTGGGAATTTCCAGGATATCCATCAAGATATAGTAGCCGTCGAATCTCAGCAAAGGATTACCGTTGAAGACCACGGTTGAGACCGAGCATATGAATATCACGGCGAGGGCAAGATAGTTTACGAACCCCGGCGCGCTATACCACCACACAAACGTGGCGATCGATGCAAGGATCAATTCGACATACATCCCCGCTGCACCAATAAAAACTCTTTGCCATTTATTGGGCAACATCCACGAGTCGGAAACGTTGCAATACAGGCACGGAGTGAAGACTAGTAACATCAGTCCCATTTCGTGGCATTCACCACCAAACTTTTTGCAACTCAAACCATGTCCAAACTCGTGAATGATTTTCACGACAGCCATGGTGATGCCTAGCCAAATCCAGTTTTCGGCAGCGAAGAACTGTTCGAATGTTGGCAGCTTCGTTTGAAACTTTTTGAATTGCAGCAGTACCAGCATAAGTGCTGATAGTGCCAGACAAAGTGTGCCAACCAAAGCTGCTGGTGTGAAGAGCCAGCCGAACCATGGGAGTAAGCGATTGAGAAGTCGTTCGGGATCGATACCTCGGAATCGCAAAGCAAATATGTTGGCAAATTTGCCGAGCACTTCTTTGCGACGTCGCTGATCGCCACGTCGACGCAGTTGTTGCCCTTGTCCATTCATTTGTGAAATGACAAGGCCGCTACGATGAAGCATCCCGATGAATTGTTGCAAATCCTGAAGCGTGATACGTTGCGGTGCAAACTGTCGTTGAAATTCATCTTTGATCGTTTGCAGGCTTGTATTGCCATCCAGCATGTTGAGGATAGCGTATTCCTCTTCATGGAAGCGGAAGTAGTTTAAACCTACAGGTTCCTTTACGACCCAATACGACCGGCCGTGATAGCGATGTCGACGAGCTTCCAAGTCAGGTCGTTTGCGAATTCGCAACGGCCTGGAGGCGCTGTTGACCAAGCTTTCAGCCATCGTGGTCATAGGAAAGGTTTCTCGTTTCTACTTATCTGTTTAACGGTTGTAAATGAGATCCGTTGGAATTAAAGATGCAAGTTAGATGACCTAATTTGCAAAAGGTTCCTTCGTTTCAATTGGCCGCAGCAGGTTGCGCGAGATTGGGGCCGCCGACTTTGATTTTCATCGTAGCGGTCATCCCTTCACTCAGTATCCATTTACCATCGACTTTTTGATTCTTGATTTTGGCCCAGACCTTTGGGCCTTGTCCGATCTCCACGATTGGGCTTACAAATCCGATCGTGCTTTCAATGATCACGGGCGGCATCTCAGATGCAACTATCACTTCTATGGTGACGGGAGAGCCCATCAGCGTATGTGGCGCGACTTTCTCAAGTCCCTCTCTAGCAAAGCCTTCAACGCGTAGTTCATCCATTGCGATCAGCGTTACCGTTTTGTCACCTTCTCTCGCCCAAGAATCTTGTTTCACGTGGGTTTCAGCGATAATGCCGTCAAAAGGTGCAGTCACCGTTCGCAACTTTAACTGGACCTCAGCAGCTTTGACTTTCTCTTTGGCAACCAATGCCGACGCGATGTTTTTGGTTTGTTCCAGTTCGGCGACATTGATGGAGAGTTTTGATTTTTCAGCTTCTAGTTTTTTGCGTCGCAATTCGGCAGGACTGGTCGAACCCTTTCGGAATAGTTCCAAATAGTTTTCGTATTCAGCAGTTGCCACTTCGGCGACTTTGTTGGCGTAGAGGATATTCGAGTTATCTTCCGCTTGCTTTTGGGCTGCAATCGATTCTTGTATGGCTACTTCGTACTCTGCCTTGGCTATCCGTTGATCGAGGTTTACCAGAACCTCGTCTTTCACGACCGGTTTACCTTCCTCGACCAACAGTTCCGAAATCAGACCGTTAGCGGGTGCTGGAATATCGACGTTCTTTTCGTAGCTCACCTTTGCGCTTTTGGCATAAACAATATGGGGCTGTTGTGCTTGGCTGTGTGCCGAAAGTGCGATTAGGCAGCTTATAGCCAAGGGAAAGCAAGTTCGATTCATATCGCAACACCTAATGGTTGATTAACGGCAATGGTCAATGGTTTGGACCAATCGACAGAGAACATCTAAAACAACAAGTTCGCGTAAACCCATTCGACAACTTCATGGAACCATACGAAGGCGGCAGAGCCTTTTCCGCATTTCACGTTGGCGGTTACTCGTGCGCCGGGTCGGCGGCTTAGCCCATCCATTGTGTCGGGGTTAACTTTCAGTTTGACAACTGCACCTTCATCGGGGTGTACTTCGGCACGTTGGTGTATTTCTTCAGGGCTTAGGGAGCCATAAAAACGAACGCTTGGGTTGGTTGTCTGAACGAATTCAACATTGAGAGGTTTGCCATCGTTCGACATTCTGGCATCGTCCAAATACATCATTCGTTTTTCAGGCATTTCCAATTCCAGGTACCATTCCTTGGATGGATCTGCGATGGCCATCAGGACTTGCCCTGTGACTACCGGTCTGGCGCGAAGCACGTTCTTAACATCCCAAGTAACCACAACTCCATCGATGGGAGCCGTTCGTACCAAAGCGGCTTTTTTCTCTTGCAGCAATTTCATCTCGGCTTCATAGCTGCGCAATTGTTCGTCAACTTCCGCTTCTTCACCGGCTAAGCGGTTGCGATCAAGATCTGTGATTGAACTTGAAGAAAGTCGTTGGAAGCTCAGGCTCTGCTTCTGTTTGATTGCCGCTTGTCGTTTACCATTGACTTCTTCGATTTGGACTTCCAGATTGGTGTCTTTGAGTCGGACCAGCGGGTCGCCCGCTTTGACCACACTGCCATGATCTACTAAGACTTCTTCAATCTCTCCATCGGTCATCGCGAAAACTTGGCGTTCAACCGCCGGCTTAAGTTCGCCGTTGGCACGTAGGTCGAAATCGATTTTGATGAGGAACATCGCAATGATCGCAGCAATAGCTAAGCCGCAAATTGCCAACGTTTTTTGTTTTGCATCACCTCGGAACATCCAGGTGGCTCGCCCC
>JBILTA010000573.1:0-3959 GCA_044371785.1 Pirellulaceae bacterium
CGGATCAGCAACAAGCACATTACACCCAGGTGCTATGCACTTGTTCATCCAGCAAGTTCGCGACTTGGCCGAACGGGCTGGCTGGCGCCTCAATGGGCGGTATCAGCCGATCGATCGTTTGGATTTAGTTTTGCTGGGCGATACCTTTGACATCATCAACAGCAATCGCTGGCTGGAAACGGGATGCCGTCCCTACGGTACCTCGACATCCACTGAAATCGCACAGGTTACAGCTGACATCGTCGATGAAATTCTCCGCCAAAACCAACCGACTCTCCAGTTGATTCGAGCTTTGGTTTCCGACGAAATCATTACTGTGGCACCAGCCAACCAACAAGGTCAACCGATGACCATGTCGGATGGGATTCCAGTTGCTGTACGCACACACTATGTTGTTGGTAACCGCGATTGGATGCTGCGATTGAAAGGTTCGTCTTTCGATCTAATTCGTCAACGCATTTCCCATCATCTCGGTTTGGCAACTCCGTACAATAAGCCTTTTCCACACGACGTTTGCGAGTCGGACGAGTTGTTAGAGGTGCTTCGGCGCCATCGTTCGTACGCTCGTCACGGCGATATTTTTGATCCATTAAGTTTTTCGGGCGATCGAGATATGGCCAGTATCTCCGACGCAATTGTCATCGAGTTGTTCGGTGGTTTCATTCGTACATTAACCGAACAAATGGGCGACAGTATCTCGACCACCATGATGCAGCAGTTGGCAGAGATCCAACATATTCGTCCGATGGTGTTGGCACCTGTTTATATCGACGGATTATTGCAACGTTGTTGCAACAGCCCTGCTCAACGCAAGCAGATTCAACGAACCTGGGATACCTGCGTCGAGAAGTTACTCGCTTTGCCTTTGTTGCGCGAGCAGGAGACCATCAACTCACTCCAAGTTGTGGACGGCTTGGACAAGTGCCTGTCATTCCGTCGTCGCTTAGCAAACGGTTGGGGTGAGCAGAGCCGCCTTTGGATTCAGCAGATGCGTGGCGCGATATCGTCGTCGTACGTGCAGCATGCGATTGCCGAACAAGATTTCCGTAATCGCCGCGCACGACACATTATCTATGGTCACACGCACAACGTCGAGCAAATGCCCTTGGATGCTAGCCATGCCGATGGATTTGTGCTGAATCAAATGTACTTCAACACCGGTACTTGGCGCCGCACCTATCAGCCAACCCAGATTCCAGGCTGCGAACAAGAATTCATTGGTACCGAATCAATGAGCACTGTTGCTCTATACCAGGGTGACGAACGTAGTGGCCGTTCATTCGAAACGATCTGCGGTACCTTGGGTGTGGTCTCGAACACCATTCCAAGCGGAATCGAAAAGAGCAGCATCAGCGATAAAGGTACTTCCACTCCACGTCGCATCCCTGGTGAAGCGCCAGCTTCTGTTTTGCGAACTTCCATCGCCACGGGCGATACATTGATGTACTAACAACTTGGCAGGATTGTTTAGGTCTTCTATCAATCCAAATACAACGAGAACTTGTGTAACGCAGGGGAGGGTCTGGACGCACTCCCCTGCGTTTTTTTGTGCGCCCTTCAATACACGCAACACAGCGGGTATTGCAGATGTTTGGCGGGGGAGTCGGCGGGCGGAGGTGGTAAGTGGGCGGAGGTGGTAAGTGGGCGGAGGGTTCGGCGGGCGGAGGGTTCGGCGGGCGGAGGGTTCGGCGGGCAAGCCCGCCGGCTCGGCCGGGACGGACCGAGCTACACAGACGGACCGAGCTACATAGACGGACCGAGCTACTACGGCAATAGCAACGTATTGGCCGTTGCTTGTCGCTCGCCGCAGCGTCGGGCTTTGATGCGAATATAGGGTGCAATAAAGTGGCAGCGATGTCCGAATTGGCCAGGCATTTCTTCAGGCCTAGAATGGAAGGGCTCGACGACATCTTCAATCGCAAATCCGCTGCGGCAAAGACCACCCAGCAATTCTTCCCAGCGATGTACGAACTCCATGGTTCCTGGTTCTCGCAAGCGATTTGGGCCAGTCGCTGGTGTTACGGGCGATTTGTCATAGTAGGCATGTTCGAGGCGGTAGAAGCCACCTGGAGCATCGAGTGTCGCTTGCAAGTTAGCGGGTGTCTTGTGTTGGCAAATATAAAGTCCATCCCCACGCAAGACTCGGGCCACTTGCTGATAGACAGGCACGATTTCACGCACATAACAAGTGCTCACCGGATGGATGATCAAGTCAAAATACGCTTCAGCCAGCATCGATAGGTCTTCCATGGAAGTTTGCAACAAGCGAATGGCAAAGCCATGTTTGGCAGCCGCTTGTTTATCGAGTTCCAGCATTCCCGAGCTGAGATCAACCACAGTGACCTGAGCGCCGGCAGCCGCATAGAGTGCACTTTGACGTCCACCGCCGGCCGCTAAACAAAGAACCTTCCAGCCTTGAATCGACCTCGGTAACCAACCCGCTGGATCAACGACAGCCAGCGGATTCTGTAATTCTTCAGCAGTGGCCGGTTGGGTCAGCGGATGTTCGCGAGCGGCCATCCGGTCCCAAGCAGCTTGGTTATGTCGATTGGAGGCGTCCAGCGAATTGTCGGTATTCCATGTCACGACAGGAGGTCTCGATCAGATATCAAGAAATGAAGTTTGAGGTGAAAGAGTCCAGCGGTTCAAATCGTCCTTCATTCACATGATGAATGGTAAATTCTTGTTGTGGCCATCCCAACGCAGACAACAACTTTTTCCAAGGTTCTAACTGGCAGCTTCCCTTGAGTTCCAGGTAACGTACTGAACCAAGATGGTCGTAAACCATGCCGTCAAGTTGCCATGCTACGGATTCCGCCGCAAAGGTACTCTGATTTTCACCTCGCCACACAAACGAACCATCCCATTCGATAAACATTCGAGGCAATAGTTCGAGTTGCGACACGACGTCTTCAAAGCTGACGGTTAGGGTGGATTGAGGATCGGCAGAAGCTTGAATCTGTACGAAAAACGATTTCAGCATGAACCTAAACTTATATCGGTGTGGTCTGTTCGATAAGCCAGCGAGCGTAGCCCTCACTGGCAGCGAGTATGGGGAAGATGATGATCTCCGGTTCGGTGTAGGAGTGTAGGCGGCGAATGGTCTGGATCAAGTCCGATTGTCTGGCTGATACGCTCTTGATAACCAACTTCCATTCCCGATCTTGTTGAACCTTCCCTTCCCAACGATAAATACTCTCGATCGGCCCCACGATTTGTACGCAGGCTGCCAGGCGTTGTTCTACCAGGACCTGAGCGCAAGCTTTCGCCGCTTCTTCATGGCCAAAAGTTGTTGTGCATTCGATAAAATCGGGAGTTGTCATCGGTTTACTCGGACATCAAATTGGTTGAGCCAAGTCTCAGCCGGTCTTCTTGGATGACCCATTGGGGCCAACCAGTCGGTCGATGAGAGCTTCGATATCTGCCTGGCTAACCGACATCTTGGCAGCGGCTACTGCAAATAGACGTTTCTCGACTTCGCGAAGCTGACCATCTGCCGCCATCACTCGCAACAAGTCTGCAAGCAATTCTTCTTTCTCTTCTTTAGTGGTCGGTAGCTTTAGGGCAGGTTTTTCACTCAAGGCATAATCGATAGCCGATTCAAGGTCCGATTCACTCAAACCCAATTCAGCACATCGATCTATCAGTAGTGCGATTTCGGATTGAGTGAGCCGTCCGTCGGCTGCTGCCATGATGACCAGGTTCTTGAGTTGATCGATTCGATTCATGAAACGTGCCTTATGTGATAGATGAGTTGAGGTTGGTATTTTGACTGGAGCGAAAAGAAGTTGCTATGCCTTACGGATAAAATGAGACGCATAACTACGAACTTCTTTGCCGTTAAGTACGTGTACCATTCGTAGTTGCTGGATCATAGCGTCATTGAATTGGGACAAGGGGACATGCACCAGTTTCTTTCCAAAGCGTTTTGCCAAGCGTCGCAGATTTGCGCCAGGCGC
>JBILTA010000574.1:0-3957 GCA_044371785.1 Pirellulaceae bacterium
TGCACGTCGATTTCTATCTTTACGATAACATATTCGAATGGTTGTCATTAAACCAGCTATTTCGCATCCATGGATCGAAAGGGGGAGGCTCATTTGGCCGATTCGACCAGCCAATATCAGTCAGTTAGCGCATTGCCGGCAGATCCGCAGTCCGGGAAAAATTGACCCAAGAGTGAAGCGGCTTACATGAACACGTCGCTGGTTTTGACGGTGTTATGGGGCAGTGTGACTCTCATTAACCAACTACTCTATTGGATAGGTTTCATCCCAATTGAGAGTCCAAGTTACTTTTGTTTCGTCATTGTTTTTGGCGGGAATGTGTTGGCCTTGTTGGGCATAAGGTAGCTTGTTCATCTCTATCTGTGGCGGTTGAATTCGGGTGTGTTGCGCAAGTCCACTTCTTTTGCACCCAACGACCTCTTGTGAGGTGCTAGCAAATGGAATTGCTATTTTTGCGATTCGGATTGATTCGCTAGACGACATAAATTACATAGATAGCGTTGCCTCAGAATCATCGGGATCAGCCAGGGAGGGGAGGCAAGTCTAATGTCGGAAAGGGATTTCCAAGTGCCACAAGTAGCCTCGTGTCCGTTAGGTTTATTGGCCACAAAGATTCAAGGAACGATCGAAGGGCCAAGCGATGAGTTGCTGCTTACTGGAGCCGCACCGCTTCAAGATGCGCAGGCTGGCGATGTATCGTTGGTGGATAACGAAAAGTATCTGAGCAAGATGTTGGCGAGTCCGGCAACTGTTTTTATTGTGCCGCGAACTTTTCCTGCCGTGGAAGGCCGAACATTGATTCGCGTCGATCAACCGCACGCGGCTTTTATCCAAGCGATCGAAATTTTCCGACCGAACCGGAAATCTTTTGCAGGTGGTATTCATCCCCAGGCATCTGTCGAAGCATCTGCGAAGCTTGGACAAGATTGTTGGGTTGGTCCGGGGGCGACCATTGGGGCAGACGTGGTGATTGGCGATAGAACTCGCATTCACTCGGGCGTACATATTCAAGCAGGATCGCGAATTGGCAGTGATTGTGAATTTATGCCAGGCGTTGTCCTCTATGAAAATACAATCATCGAAGATCGTGTTCTCATACATGCGGGAACGGTTCTAGGGGCACATGGCTTCGGATACAAATTGGTGCAAGGTCGGCACTGTCGTACCGCTCAGCTCGGTTGGGTGCATGTCGAATCCGACGTCGAGATCGGTGCAGGTTGCACGATCGATCGAGGCACTTATGGAGCCACAAGAATTGGCGAGGGAACAAAGCTCGACAACCAAGTTCAAATTGCTCATAACGTTCGGCTTGGCAAGCATAACCTGATTTGTGCTCAAGTTGGAATCGCTGGCAGTTGCTCGACGGGCAACTATGTGGTTTTAGCGGGGCAAGTTGGGATGAAAGATCATATTCATCTAGCAGATGGGGTGATGGTTGGAGCTCAAGCGGGCTTGATGAGCGATGCGGCTCCTGGGCAAGTGCTCTTAGGAAGTCCAGCCATCAATCAAAAAGAGCAGATGCAGATCTTTGCTCTGCAGATGCGTTTGCCTGAGATGCGAAAACAGCTGAAGCAAATGCAAGTTACGATTGATCAAATTCAAGCAACGCAACGAAGCAGTTCTGTCATATCGACTGGCGATGCCGCGTAAGTTTGCATCTTTGAAGGCAACGCACGAAATGTGGGGATCATGAGCGCAACAGTTCCAGTGACAACCAGTTCAAGCACGACGTTGGCGAGTCCAGCGATGAGCCGAACAGCCTCGTTGAATTTGGCTGTTCCGCCGTCGAGGATATTGCCGGTGGGGATGGTGGCTGGCTGGGGACGATATCCGCTCGTGGTCGCTCAGCGATTGAAGGAGCAAGGTATACCGTTAGTGATTGCGGCAGTCCGCGATCATGCCGATCCGGAGTTGGAGAAATGGTGCGAGCGGATGGAGTGGTTTGGTGTTGCCAAGCTGGGTGGACATATTCGCTTTTTTGCGAGGCATGACGTCCATCGCGTTGCACTAGCAGGGAAATTGTTCAAAGATAAGTTGTTGTACAGTAAGGGTGGTTGGTGGCGGCATTTGCCAGACTGGCAATGCATCAAAACGTTTTATCCCCACTTTGTCACTCGTTCACGCGACACACGCGATGATTCATTGTTATCCGATGTTTGTAATGCTTATCTTCGACGAGGAATTGAAATCGTGCCAGGAACCGATTTTGCCCCACATTTACTTGTGGAAGAGGGTGTCTTTAGCAAGAGACAGCCAACGTTTGCCGAGCAAAAGGACATTCAATTCGGTTGGGCGATCGCCAAGCAGATGGGGAGTCTGGATATTGGGCAAGGTGTTACCGTTCTGGATCAAACCGTTTTGGCAGTTGAAGCGGTTGAAGGAACTGATGCACTAATCGCGCGCACGGGCACCATTTGTCCTCGAGGTGGCTTTACTTTAGTGAAAGTAGCCAAGCCACAGCAGGACCCACGTTTTGATTTGCCTACTATTGGTTTGCGAACTTTGCAACTCCTGCATCAAGCGGGTGGACGTTGTTTGGCCATCGAAGCGGGCAAGACGATCGTGGTAGAACGCGATGAAGTGTTAAGTTTTGCTGCTGAGAAACGCATCGCGATTGTGGCCATTCAGGCGCCGACAAAATGAGGCGTTTTTCAACAATCGGACTAAAATGGATCCCCCCAAGGTTAGTGTGGTCAATTTTACTTGACCCAGCCACTTCGATCTGTAGAATACTTTGTTGATTGAATTGCTGGCATCGCCCTGTTAGCACGGTGGTGATTGCCTCATCAAGGAAAAATGAACCTTTCCTGAATTAATCCCGTTCCTGAATTATCCCGGTACTGAAGAAAACCTGTACCTGAATAAGCCCTGTATCTGTAGTAATCCTGTACCTGTAGTAACCCTGTACTTGAAGAGCTCTGGTTGGTTCGATGCATCTTAAGATGAACCAAGATGGAGTGAATGTACTGGCCCCCGCCAAGATCAACCTACACCTTGAGATTCTCCAAAAGCGATCCGACGGGTACCACGAAATAGAAACCATCATGCACGCTGTGAACTTGTACGATACGTTACAGGTTCACAAACGCGATGATGGAAACGTGACACTCGAACTGCATACCCCAGCAGGACGAGCGAACGAACGCAGCTCGATGGATTTGGATCCCCACCAAATCGATCCAGCTTGGTTGATCCCCGCTGATTCCACCAACTTAGTCGTTCGAGGTCTCAAGAAACTACAAGAGCTGCTTGGCATTCGTGCTGGGGCTCATGTTAGTTTAACCAAAACGATTCCTGCGGCTGCAGGTTTAGGAGGTGGCAGCAGCGATACGGCAGCCGCGCTGACCGCTGCGTGCTTGGTATGGTTGGGGCGGTTTGATCGGCAAGCCGTTGAGGCCGTTGCCAGTCAAATCGGAAGTGATTTGTCGTTTTTCTTGGGTTCGTCCACTTCCGAGGAGTCCGGTTTGGCTCTTTGTCGTGGGCGGGGTGAACAAGTAACTTCTTTGCAACTCAATGGTACGTTGCATGGAGTGATTGCCCATCCACCCGCTGGTTGTTCGACGGCAGACGTTTATCGAAAATGTCGCGTCCCCGAATTACCTCGGTCCCCAGAGGAATTGGTACGTGCATTGGCTGAGGGGAAGTTTGACGAACTTCCACACCAGGTGTTCAATCGACTTGAAGAAGCGGCAAGTCAAGTGACTCCTTGGGTAGGTCAACTGCGTGATTGGATGGAGGAATCCTCCGCGTGGTCTCATCAACTCAGTGGAAGCGGATCGGCTCGCTTTGCACTTTGTCGCAATGAGACTGAAGCGGCCCAATTAGCGCAGCACTTACAAGCCTGCGGACTTCCTAGGGTTTATGTGTGGCAATCATGCATGACCCCTGCGATCGAAGCGCAAACGCGTCTGGGAATTGCATCACAATGATTGGCGTATGCATCGCGCGAAGGAGTGG
>JBILTA010000081.1:0-12534 GCA_044371785.1 Pirellulaceae bacterium
CGCAATGTAGCTCGGCAGTCCGATGTAGCTCGGCAGTCCCTGCCGAGCCGGCGGGCTTGCCCGCCGTCCCCGAAACTACGACTTCATGTCGTGGTTTCGGAAGTTATGGCGTGGCTACCACCGACCCGCGCCACCACCATCCGCGTCTCGGCAGCAATTTGTACCCGACCCAAAACCGGTACCAGACCCGGACTGCCGAGCTACGTCCCCGAAACTACGACTTCATGTCGTGGTTGCGGAAGTTATGGCGTGGCTAGTACCGTCCCGCGCTCACCCCAATCCGCGTCTCGGCAGCAATTTGTACCCGTTCCAAAATCGGTAACAGCCCCGGACTGCCGAGCTACCACGTCGTCTCGGCAGCAATTTGTACCCGACCCAAAATCGGTACCAGCCCCGGACTGCCGAGCTACGTCCTCACTCGCGCAGCGCCCGATACTTCAAATCGCTCATATCAAACGGCGTCTTGCCTCGAAACAGCGCAGCGGTCCCATTCGGATTAATCAACAACCGATTCCCCTGCGCCTCAATGTTCACACCACCACTCGGATGCTCCAGCGTCTTGATCACGGTCAAATCTTTGGCCGAAACAATGTGTAACGCTCGCGTTCCATCACCCGCCACGATACGCTCTTCATCCAAATAAGCAGGGGACTCCAACATCACATCTTTGAGCACGAACTGATTCCCTGATTCGAAATCATATAACTCCGAGACGGGCGACTCATAATCGACCACCACCGTTTTGTTCGTTGGCGAAATCGCGATACCTGACACAATGGCGGATCCCGATTCAACTCGCCAGCGAATACTGTCGTCATCGATCGACCATAACCAGACCGACGATAAATCTCCGAGCGCAACCCATTTTTCATCATTGGAAATCGCTACCGTTCGCAAGTATCCATTATCGATTTGCAGTTTTTGGATCAATCCAAAATGGACTCCATCGAACATATAGAGTGTGTTCTCGGTAGCGGCGAGCAGATAAGTCCCTTGAGGCGAGAACTTTAATACAACGGGCTGAGCGTCTAATGTGAGCAGAGCGAGGGGGACACCACGCTCGCTCCAAATTTCAAGTGACTCGTTGCTTGAACCCGCTGCAATGATTTTTCCGTTGGGTGAAACGGCAATCGATTCGATACTATCATTATCTGAGTTGCGAAACCGCGAGATGATATTTCCCTTAGGCATTTTGCCCACGAAGATTTCGCCATTCATGCCACCCACGACAGCGATGCTTCCATCGTCAGAAAAATTCATGCTCTTGCACATATCTTGAGCGTTAGGAATTTCGGTGCGAGTCGATTTCGGAGGCTTGGCGGTAGCCGGTTTACTTTCACCGGCGATGCGTACCAATTTCGGTTTGCTCCAGAGTTGTTTCTCCGTTTTTTTGAACGAAAGCTTCATGGTTGATGCGACGTTGCTTGTCGGATCAGCCGCTGTTGGATCGATGTTTTCGGTGGGCATTTCGATCGCATGTAAGCCGGCGGTATCGCGATAATTATATTCTTGACCGATGGCGAATTTCGCATCTTTTGAAAACCATACATAGCCCGCTTTGAAGTCGATGGGCGTTTTGCGGATGACTTCCGGTTCAGCGTTGGCATTCGAGTTGATGGCTCGCACGATCAATTCGGATTCGGTCGCGGTGATGAGTTCTTTGCCATTGGCGGACCAGGCAAGACCTGGGATGGCAAAGGATGAATCGTTGAATTGAACCAACTCATTTTTCTTAGCGACGTCCCACACGACCGTGGTCTTATCAACGCGAGTGGCAAAGAGTCGTCCATCGGGTGAGAATGCAAGTTGTGGTACTTTGGTAACAGCTGTGGGCCACGCGACATCCATGAGGACTTTGTTGGAGCTCACGAACCACACGACAACTTTCGTTTCGCAGACGATACCGAGCAGTTTGTTATTGCTGGACCATTGCAGGGCAGGGGCCTGATGACGGTTGGGTAGGGTGGCGAGTTTCTTTTTGGTTTCTACCTCGAGCACATCAATCGCGAAGGCTCCTGCCACAGCGAGTTTTGTTCCATCGGGCGAGAGGGCGATGGTGGTCGCCGGTTCGGATAGATCGAAGCGTCGGAATAAAGTGGGGCGGGTAATATCCCACAGATCAACGCGAGGGAGCGATTTAGAGGCGATGGCCACCAGATTTCCATCACCGAAGGTCGTGATGCTACCGGTATCACCCGGCTTGGGTCCGCGCACCGAAGCCGTTGAGTTGAGCTCCGGGGCTTGCACAATATTCAATGGTCCTTGTGCCAAACCTAAGATCGCTTTTCCATTATCGGCAATGGCGAGTGCAGAGAGCTCTTCCGCATGAAGCACACTTGTCATTGCGATCCATTGAAAGCCCAATCCCACGCATGTCGCTATCAAGTATTTTAAAGCTTGCATCGCATCAGTTACCGCATCTCTTTCAGTTGTGTAGTTCCATTTCTGACCTCATCCTTGGAGCTCCATCTCTCAGTTTACTCCTTTGCTAATTGCAGAAGTAAGTCCGTTACTCAGGAATTCCCATCGCCAAACCGATCGCTTTCCCCACTGAGTTATCCTGAATTGAATGCCTCTTCTTTGTAGCTCGCTCTGTTAGCGTTTGTGGAACTTCTGTATTTCGCCGACGTCAAATTATGGTAGCGTGAACCGCGATCAGAGTTGAGTTGCGCCCCTGTTGGAATTCGTCCTTTATGGATACACAAGTTCGCTTCGCATTGATTCCAAACGCTGCGACGCTACGATTCTTAATAGAGAAGACGAATTCAGATAGGCTCGATGGGAAAGTGCCCAACACGAATCTGCTGGTTCGTTTCAAGCATGTAAAACCGAATCAAAACGGTAGAACTGATGCTGCTTCAGTGTCGTACGGTTCAGGGCGATAATGGCGTTGGAGACGAAATGCTCTTTGAATGGATAATGTGAATTGATCCGAAAAAAACGCCGTAGATACCTGAGATTTTTCAATCTCTGCATTCAACTACTTGTCGCCGATGCTTTGATTCGATATAAAAACGGAATAAGGCGACCAGTGAACCATTGTTCACAAAACAAAATGATGCGCAAACGCTTTGCCAAATCGAGAGTTGTTTTAGCTATGCAGTTCTCGCGATTCTGACGACTTCGAATTAATGTAGAACAAGCGGGCAGCGAACCTGCAACGGTAAGACAAGAACCCGTCAGTTCGCTGGCCTGAGAAACCAGCTCTAACCGCAATCTCCGCGTAAGAACGGAAAAGATTCGCTGCCCGCAATTTTCTACTTACTCATGCCATCAACGTTCATGCGTTAATCATCGATAGACTATTTTAGTCTACTCTCTCTCGGAAGGTAAAATTTTTCATCGGTGGGTTGGATCGAGGTTGGATCAATCACCTTCATCTAATTCAACACTTCGATGAAAGTCCAGTATTACCTTGTACGAATTCAAATTTTTTGCGCAACATTTCGAACAAATGCTGTGAACTTCCACGGGTTAGCGGTTGGGCCACACCACAACCAAACCTACAGGCACCCCAAATAGCCCAACTTAACAGATTCAAATATCCTAAATGTCGTGATGGCGCGCACCCCCAATCTCAAACTTTTGGAAGTGGCACTGCGCACGTTGCATACTCTTGCTGAGAAAGAAATATGCAATCCACTTCTATGGAAATGGCGCCAACAACTCTTCGCATCGATGCACTACTTCGCATCATCACTAATGAGATGCCCACTCTCTTCAATGGCTCTCACTTATGGCGATTTGGTCAACTGAGCTCAATGTTTTGAACGCTGCTACATGCAGAAGTTCCGTCTTCCAAGAAAAAAGTTATTTGCCATCGCTTCGACCACTCGGAACAAAATCAAAATAACTGCGCACGAAGCCGGCAGTAATTTTTTAAAAATTTTCTTGCAAACAAATATCACATCTGAGATAAACGATGTTGACGGGCTCTTGTGCCTCCCTGTTGGCTCTCAACCAACAACTACCGTTTGTGTTTCCGTTCTTTCATTTTTCTTGGAGATTGCGCTATGAATATAGTTGCAACTACTGAAATCGGGCTTGCGATTCGCGAGAACTCGAAGATCTTCTCTTCGGCTATTTCGCGAAATCGCTTGGTCGTCTCGGGTGTCGGTTTGATGCCCGATGGTGTTGGTCGAGTGGAGCGTTTCACTCGCGAGTTATCGAATGCTGGTATCAATTTTGAGCTGGCTGACGGTATTGGTCGTGGTGGTTACTTCATCATCTCGTTTCAAGCGGAGATGAATCCACAACGCTTTTTGGATAGCTCGATTGTTCTATCCAAAAGCTTAAAGCAACAAAACGCGGTTGCGGTGCTGTCGACGATGGATGCTCCATCGGAACTTGTTTTTTATTATGGTAACTCGACGGTGAATGCCGTTGAACCCACTCAACAAGTTTTGATTGCGCTCACTCGCGGTAACCCGCAAGAAGCCAGCGTGTTTGTGGAGAGCCAATTCCTCTTCCCTCCACGTTTGCTTGCAGAAGGGGTCTTCGATGATGGTTATTGGCCGACCCGCATGGAGCCAGACGCAAGTCGCGTGTGGAACGCAGGCGTGTATTCGGCGGAGCGATTCAGCTCGATTCGATCCGGCCATCAAACGGTGAGCTTTTATAACTCACCGGTGTTGACCACTTTTACGACCGAGTTTCCACGCAGTGGAGCAACTCTTCCGTTCGGTCAACGATTTACGTTGGATCTGTCCGCTCCGGATCGGGAGTCGCTGCTCGCCGATTTGTCGGAACTCTTGGCGATGAACAAGGTTTTGATCCAAGAGTTTACGGTTGGTCCCAAAGGTGGCCATACAGTGCGTCACTTCGGTGGCATTTTCAAGTGTATGGCGCCGAGAGACTGGGGGCTGGACAATTCCGTTGCCGCTTTGACCAAGCGATTGGGATTAACAGCAAATAGCCCGTTCGATGGAATCGTTTCCTTGGACTGGTCCGACAACGGTAATGCATTCCGTTGGAATGGCTATTGAGAGTTTAGCCCAATGAAGACTGATCTATGGGACACCGCTGGCTTTTGCCAGCGGTGTTTTTTTTGGCTAACGCGACTTAGCGTTTGGGCTAGATGTTATGTACTGGCACCTCGTCCTTCGCTCGGCGCGAAGCGTATCGCACTTTGCCAACCTCTTTACACCAGCACTTCAACGAACGCGGTACAACCTTGAAATCTCATTCTCCAGCATCTCGATTCGCAGCAATTGCTTTTCGAGCCCGTGGTTATACCGAGATTTTTCTCCATCACTCTCCCTCGATGCAATCCGTTGCAACTGGGAATAATATGCCTTCTCGCGAGACAATTGGGACCGATGGAGAAGCAGTTCCTGTTGTGCGTATTTCCGGGCCAGTCCTCGCAGCTCGTTGATGTCCTTCTGAAAAGGCACTGCAGCCGAATAGGTCGAGAGATTTCGCAACTGCTCCATACACTCATAAGGATCGTGGCGACAAAGCGATCGAAGATCAACCAGCTTGTTTCGAATTGCGATCTCAAGATGCTGGTCGAAGATGTAGGTCATCCCAGTGATCTGAGCCTCATCACAGAATAACCGCACATCCGCTTTAACCACGCCCACTGGCCCGCTCACAAAATCCAAGGGTACCCGCAACTCTAACTTGGATTCCTTTGACAGCTCGGGAATAAAATAGAAGGCTGTTGAGCTCTCTCCTCCAACTCCCGTAAAACGGACTTCAATAGAGCAATTTGAATACTGCTCTCTCCCTGACAGAACGATTATGTCGTTCTCCAAAAGGCAGGAGAATTCGCCGGGCATCGGTTGCCGCACGGAGCCAGCTAACTTCTCTACGATAGGCAACAACGCCTGATACGAATTTCGGCAACGCTCATCGTGATGAAGCATCAACATCTGCGATCGATGATCTTCCTTGACGCGAGATTCTCCAGCTACGAACAATCCGGTGTTGTCCTGCGAACCTACTCGCGATAAGGGTGCAAGAGACGTTTCAAGCTCAAAAAGGTGAACCGCATGTCGTTGTATGACAGCGTCTAAAGTAGGCTGGGAGTCCAACCTGCTTTTCAAGAGCTCTACAGATTTTTCGCATTTGTGTGCTAAGGTGCTCTTATGGAATTCGGTGGAACCTACCGCCGTATCCATCGAGATAAGTGGAGCGAATTCCAAAAATCGCAATCGTAACTTCGCAAGTGCCTCTTCGTCGTTTACAGCATAAATCGTTGCAACTCCGCTCACTTCGATGAAAAGCAGGTAGAGAAAGATCTGAAGTAACATCGATATCTGCATATCATTACTCCCCAACTCTTCTCGATGAAATGTAGCTTCATGAACCAAGTATTAAGGATGCCGCTGGCACAGCCAAATCGTGTCTCGCTTTCCACCAACTGCCCGCGTTGGCTCACGATAGCGCTGTAAGGCTAGACTTCCGCAAGACAATCAAGGCGATTGGAACTGACAATAAAACCTATTGTCCCTAGCGACCTCGATTTGCGCAGGAAAATTGAGTTTTCTCTGCAATTGGGAAACTTGAAGAGCTGACAGCGTTGTGCCATCCAACGCTGTCAGAATGCGTTCGTAGTGTAGAAGGACTACTCTATTCCGGAGGGACGTTTCTCTAACGTCAGGCTTTCGATGAATAAATCACCTGGATAATTCCGGATCCCAATCATAATCTCCTCAGCTAAACCGTCACTATCAAAATCGATTGGTATCTCTTGATTTACAACCGCCTGAAGCGATGATCGCCAAGCGGCAATGATTCGACCACCATCGTTGACCACCACAAGAATTTCAGCCTCGGCATCAACCTCTTCGTCAGCTCTTACCTTGAGACGTATTTGTCGACTTAACGAACTCACGAATTGCTTTGGATAAATTTGTCCTGCCACACCCCAAGTTCCTTTATAATCCTCCTCCGCTTGTGCTAATCGTGTATCGTTCGAGTCGGTCAACCGGACTAAGACACTCTCCGGATTGCGATGAAAAGGAAGCATCCAATAAGTCATTTCGCGTAAAGTTGGTGCCGCTTGTGCTCGTTGCAACTCAGCATTCAAATCCTCATCCGTAACATTCTCTGGCAGTAAAAACGCTCCATGAATCTTCAATGCCGCACCTTCGGGCCACAATTCGGGACTGCTTGGAACTGCTTGAACCTCGATTTCAGACACTTCGCATTGCCCATCGGAATTTGCCACATCCAACAGCTTATCCAAAGTCGTGTGTAGCACTCTTATAGACCCATCACAGGGAACGGGAGATCGATAGCTTTCCGCACCACCGTAATTTGCGAAACTCGAATTTAGAATCTCTCGCGTACCCCCAGACGGATCGCCACCATACGAGTAAACACCCGTTACAAAAGAAAGGGAGTCGTTTTCAGCCGTGCTTTCGCCCGACACCAAAAGCACTAACTGATAAGGGACCGTCAAATCAAGAATCACAGGATCCTGAAAGCGAAACAGGTAATTGAGATAACCTCCAGCTTGCTCAGATGGACGAGTAATCGTGATGGAATCGCTATAGGACGAGAATAGACTGTCAAGTTCGCGACAATAGAAACCACCAGCCGATTTCGCTACTCCACCTCGAAGCAAATTGACATATTGCGGTGAATAAGCCATCGACTGAGTCGAATAGACCACTAATTGATCGCTTATCGTTCCAGGACTCAAAAGTGGTTCTTGTACAGATTGAACATTTTGTTGCCGAAAAAAATCGTGTGTGTATTCCATTTGCTGCCGCAGGGTCAGCGTGTTCGCTTCAAGCTGGGAATTTTCGAAGACCAATCGAGATGAATCGGATGATGCTGTTGCCTGCTTCAGCAGTTTTGAAGTAGCCGTCGCCAACAGAGAACCATAGCTATTATCAATGCTCACTGTCTTATTTGTGGGAAAGAGTTTTGTAACCCCAGCTTCAGCTGGCGTTGCAGCAATCAAATATCCCGCCGTCAGCTGACTCCGTTGATTTTCAAGTTCGTTAATGAACTCTTGGGTTGCCGTATCGAACTCGCTTAGATTTTGATATTCACGCGACTCCAGCTCGCCGGCATCGCGAGAAAAAATGTTTGGCTCTTGGACTTTCCCTTTGATTTTGTTGCGGCAGAGATCCAAGTTGATCCAGACGGGAGCCTGAAAGCGATGCATGATTGACTTCTCAATTGCTAAAATATCCAACCAGGAGTCCTGGTTTACAGAAAACTGCGGACTCATGCGATCCGTATCAACCCGAGTCCTCCCGTGACCGTGAAACCAAATGTTTCCAAAGGGTGGCCGCGAGTCAGACGGCGCAGACTTTTGATCCGAGGCAGAACGTTTGGGTGCAAAGTTCATAGCTAACCAACCGGTGATTAGTCGCTCAAGCTCTTCCTTATTCGTATAAAGAAGAGGTGCCTGCAGTGGCCTGAGGGGTGCAGTATCGGGCTGAGCATTGGATGCCAACTGTTCCTGATGGGCGGCAATACGACGATTAATGCCTTCGATCTCCAAACGAAGTAGCCTTAGATTGTCGAGATCATGGCCCTCATCTCCAGTGCGATACAACAACAATGTCACATCCCAATTACATAGTTGCTGTGCTTCAGTAGCCTGCAAAGAGTATGTCACCAAATCATGGAGATCCGGATCTGCTCCCATGACCATCAAACACACCGGCCTTTGGCGACAATAGCTTGGCTTCTTTTCATGATCACGTTCCACGGCCGAGCACCATTTCAGAAGAGAGTCAAGCTCTCTCGCTTCTTCGGCTCCCAAAGCCACTTTCACGGGTGGAGATTCTGGTGGCGACACGGGAGCCGAAAAAACATCCTCCGGTAACGTAGCGGCACGATCGGCTTCAACACGACGAGCGTTAACCTTTTTGTCAGGACTCTTTTTGCGGGTTACCTTCTTGGCTGGACTTGCTGGAACTTGAGCTGTCGTCGATTTACGAATAGGCATAGAAGGCCGATCGCAACCGTATAGCCCGAATAGTGCGAGGACAGATACCGCAAGATGGCAGCCCAATCTAGCGTTATTCCCACTCATATCTTCATCTCACAACTTGATTGCTACACTGAAAACGACTTCGACATCAGCCCAGCTAACAGTGATAATCTAACGACGATTCTCGCTCTCGCACCATACCACTAAAGCCCTATACTTTTCGCGACCAAACACTGAGTTTAATGTCTTGGTTGCATATTCAACCAGTCTTTTATTCTTTTCCTCAGCATCCTCAACCTGAACAAGCTCCTCCGAAGCCGAGTCGGTCGTTTCGGATATCAAGGCCAACGGCAATGTGTCTGGGTCATCCCAATCCTTAGGCACTTCATTCGCCGTCACTAAAACGAAGATTTCGATTCGGTTATCTTCATTGCCCCAATCGCCTTCCGTATCAAAATCATATTCGATCTTCTCATCCATCTTGGCCATCGCTACGACGTCCACTCGACTACGAGTCATTCGTAGTAGCCATTGCCGTTGGAGCGGCTTTGGATGGGCAAGCGAGAGGCGATAAGAATTCCCTCGACGTAACAAGATCGTCTTATCGCTGCGACTGGCGGGTGGAGTATAATCCCGTAATTGCTCTTCGGAAAGCAATTGCGCGAGCACTTGGCTTCCGGAGGAAAAATCCGTGGGGGTCTTGGAATTGAAATAAAGACCGAGAGCGATCAGGACCAATGCCGCCGCAGCTAAAGGGACAGGCCAAAACGAGCGCCCCGATTGCTGCGGTTTCGCAACCACAGTAGGCGTTGCTTTCTCTGCTACGACATCCGATTTTTCCGGCTGGAGATCTCGCTTTAATCGCTCAGCTTCTTCGCTGGTAATACTAAAGGCATCGATAGCTCTTTCGATTCTATGGAGGCAACCCTTACATCCTAGAATGTGTTTTCTCTCCACTGTCGTCCAACCAACGCCCGACATAACTTGGAGAACTCGGCTGGGCAAGATACAGTCCGAATCCACAATGCTCAACTCGGAATCAGCCATATCGGAGTCATCCTCTTTCGGGCGGAATAGCTGCAACAGACCTAACGTCTCGTACATCGGCTCTACGTCCTGATTCTCGTCTGAAGGATTGTCATCATGATCCATTATGTTTACCCCAAATCATTTTGGCGTTTGTCGTTGAGTAAATGACACTGGTATTCGGCACGGATTCGCCCACATCATGGCTTCAGATCTTTTGAAGATCGAATCCCTTCCGTATAAGACAAGTACGAAGGTACTCATTTACCTTTTTGGATAGGGTTCGAATCTTTGCTACAGATAGACCGAGACTTTCCGAGGTTTGGTCGAGCGATTTGCCTTCCAAATGTCGTATCAACAAGACGTCTTTCGCATTGTCTGTTAGTCCATCGGTACACTGCTTAAAGGCTGACCAAAGCTCGGCATCAGCTACAAGTTGAACGACATCATCGCATTGTTCATAAAACTGCTGGTCATAGATGTCGTCATCATAAATCTGACTTTGCTTCGCCTGTTTTTTGCGAGTCTTATTCAGTTGAATATAAAACATGACGCCTTTCGCCCACGTTTTGAATGATGCTCGACTTGGATCGAACGTTTCGAACTTGCTGTAAACCATTAAGCAGGTTGTCGACAGAAGATCTTCCCAACTGAGCGCTGTTCCGTCACGATTTCGTTTATCCATGCAAAGCTGCTTGGCGGTTGCGATGAGACTACCTTCCGATTCACTCCAATTCTGAGCAAACTTCTCGCGGAGGTTTTGCGTTAGCTTTTCCATCGCGTCTATCCCCTTTCGTACAACGATTCCCGTTTCCAAAACCTTGCGATGTAACCAAGAACCTTGAAATTTTTCTCTGGCAATACAAGCGTCCAATCCGGTTTCGACGCCTCTCGAAAAACGTGAGCACTTGAACTCAAATCAGGGTGCTTCGAATTCCACCTTGATATTCGGTAACTCCGCTGGTTGCTGATCGGCGTTGATCAACAGCGCCTGAATCAACATCCCGTAACGATGAACAAAGGGAAATGATCTCCCTTGTTGGCCAGGAATATCCAGCTGCTTCTCGATCTTCAAGATCTGATCGATGCGTTTGCGAACGAGTCCCAAAAGACGCTTTTGCTCCTGTCCGGAGGCTCCCCTCAACGATGCAAAATAAACGCGTTCGATGGTGGGATCTTCATCTGTAAAATTTGGTTGCGAAAATGAAGCGTTTAACGCTTTGCCATGCGTTTGCATCAACTTTCCCCACAACGTTTCTCGTTTTGTAACGGGTACATTATCCAGAAAGCCTAAAGCGGATACGGTAGCTAATCGCTCGGATCGTGCGACCTGAGTCCCCCAAGGTACATCGCGCACCACATCCCCGTACATACAGCCAAAATATTCATTTTGCGGATGATAGAACTTATGCAATGAGTTTTGCAGTTCTACGGCTCTCTGCTGGGCTAGCTCTGCCAATTCCATTTCGTTCGACTTTGTAAAGATCACTTGGGCGGCCTGCAGCCCTTGCATCACCTCGATGTTATCGAGCATGTACTGGGAAAGGACTTTCCCATCGGGCACCTGTTGCGGGTCAAAGTTCCAATAGAATCCATTGCCAGGATCTTTGCAGCGTTCCAGAACTTGGAAGGCTTGCATACATGACTGCAATAACGCTGGCGCTAGATTCTCCTGGCCACGTCGATAATGACACGCTTCGACCACGGATAAATAGCCCGCAGCGTACGAGTCATGCGAGTCGGGAGCAATGGTCTGTGTGTTGCCGATCGTCCGGCTAGCAGCCAGCAGAGTTCCATCATAGCGCGAAAATGTACCATCCTCGTTCTGGTTCACGCTGCACCAATTCAGCCAGTTCTTGACGCACGATCCAATTCTTGGATCAGGTAGGGGACCATCCGAAGCGCACAGGCCCAGCATCGATAAGTTCACGAAATAGGGGTCAATATGGACAGGCTGCCCCTCAAAGCGATAACCCACAGCTGGAATCGCGCCGTCACTCAACTGCGTCTTGAGCACGCAATCAACTAGTTTCTTGATACGCTCTTGGTCGGGCTTAGAGATTTTCTTCTCCTGCGCGTTCAAATGAGATGGTAAGAAACAGAGCCCAAGAAGAGCTAATCCAATTGCCAAAAGATAGGCTCCCACAAAATGTCGATTCTTCAGCGGTCGTAGATTTCGCACGGCGATGCTCCTCGAAAACAGCCCAAATTACTGACATCATTGTTGCTCAATTTCGATCGCAGTTCATTTTCAGCATGCAAACCCCAATTTTGCGTGAGTGGGGGCGATCTAGAGAACTTATTGTTGGCAGGTCTCTCGGTTTGCGATGAATTCTCGAAAGTTTCCTAAAAAACTTTCCTCCCCCACTCATAAGGGACTTCGTCGCCCCATTCGAACTTCGGTTCGCTCCATAACCGAACCATGGTGTTTGCTGGTTAGCCCTTTTGAGAAACGAAGAATGGCCTCTCCTGCCAACGAATATGCCCGACAAACAGATTTGTGTAGGCGACTTGCTGGGGAGTATACTCTAGGCGACCAGCAGCCACCCACCTCTGCAAATGCCTCAAAACCAAACGAAACGTAGAGCCCATGAACTCGAACGCTAGTT
>JBILTA010000575.1:0-3951 GCA_044371785.1 Pirellulaceae bacterium
CCTCTTCGGTCGGCGAATCGAAAAGTCAAAAAACACAAAGCGATGAAGTACGGACATCCGACCCGTTTACCCGTTTAAGCCGCAGAACTAGTCTAGTAATTCTCAGGTTCATGCGCCTGTTCAAACACAATCTTTCAGTATAGCCCAATTAGCTTGTCAAATGGCCTGTGAAATCCATTAATTAAGGCCTAATTCTCGAAAATGTAAAGCTGCGTTATTTCTGGGGAATTGTGCTGGCCACCATCGCTACGGCAAAACGGTCTGTGGATTGATTCGTATTTCTGGCCAGACGCTAGATGAATTCGCATTGAAACTGATGCGTGAGTTGTTGTTGGGCGATGCCAAGACAACCAACCAAGCCATCAAGGCATTCGTCAAAGCAATGTCGAAACCTAAAGCTGCGGTCAACGAATCCGACTCCAAACGCGAGATCGAGCAGTTGAATCGACGCATCAAAACAACCGTTGGCTTACTTGCAGATCCGCACTTTGAAGGCATCGACGACATACATTTGGTGCTGACGGATCTTAAACGCAAACGCGATGCATTGATCGGCAAGCAGCGAAAACAAACCGTAGCCGATATACCAACGCTTACGCAGCAGCAACTGCGTGATTGGGCGAACGAGCAATTCGCAAAGCTTGATGCCATTGCCACTCGCACCGATCACACGCTAGCGGATCGTCAATTGGTCGAAGCTTTCATTCAGCAAGTTGAGGTTGATCCCGAAGCCAAGACGGCAATTTTCTATATCTACCAAGATCTTCAAGTCGTCCTCGCGTCCACACGGGTGGTTGGAGTGGAAAGAGACCAAAGACACGAAAACCGCAGCGATGTTAATCACTTACCACTTCCAATCATTGCAATGAACTGGCCTCAAAACAGGGAATCGGTTTATTATGCGCAGAGCAACGCATTGAGATTAGTAAGAATTAGTGACGATAGTGTTCTCCACTCTTCTTCAGCACGGCAGAAAGGGAACACTAATGGGCACTAATCTTCACGAATTAGTAACCTCGATATCCAAACAGTTTTCCATGATCAGTCTTTGACTTGCTCATTACAGTCCATTCGAGAACGATTACGAGCACCGCTGCGCTGAGCACGTGAAAGATCACGATTCGGTTTGATTGACACAACGAGACGCATCAGCGGGCCGGCGCGAAACGCGTTGAATTCAAAACCGGTCCGACCGCCGCCTCCGTTGCGTGCGACAGTTCTGCCATACTAGACGAAATCATTTGCAGAGAAACGAAGGCTGGCACGTTCCAAAGTCCGGCGCACACACGCCCTGCTCCTCATTGGGAACGTCCCGCAGATGTCTGATCGTCGCGGGACGGTCGCCACTCGAAGCCCCGGATCAACGTTTTGGGTACAACCTTCGGGAGAAAAATAAGAGTGTGAAGACGAGGCTAGCTGTATAGGAAAACTAGAGGAATGCGACAATGTGAATCGCATACGGATCACCGATCGCAGAAAGGAAGCCACTGATGAAATCCGTGCCAAAATAGCCTGCGCGGCGATTGAAGTGAGGCCAGCGAAAGGCATCGCCGACATAAAACAGCATCGCCTAGCACTCCCGCAGCAATACACACTGTGAGCATTGACAGACTTCGCTTTTGTCGCTGGTTCGTTTCGCCGGACGAGTTTCTCGGTAATGAATAGGGATTGTCCAATTGGATGCTCGCGGTCGACGTCGTTAGCCAGAACGGCTGGCTTTCGAGTTCGGTACCGCTCGACAGAACGGACAACACTACTAGTCCGATAAATTCTACAGCGTGCAATCGCTGATTTCGAGCATGAGCGAAGATTCGATTCTGTTTACCCCAGCAGTAAGCCCATCGTTTGTTGACCACGAAAGGCACAAAAGACACGAAAGTTTCAGCGATAATAATCACTTACCACTCCCATCTATTGCAACGAGTTGGCCACAAAACACGGCAGCGGTTCTTTATGCGCGGAGCACCACATTGAGATTAGTGAGAATTAGTGGCGATTAGTGTTCCCTTTCCTCCATGCTGAAGAAGAGTGTGGAACACTAATTCTCACTAATATCGAGACGTTGCTCTGCGCATAATGAACCGCTTCCGTAGTTTGAGGCCAGCTCATTGCAATAAATGGAAGTGGTAAGCGATTATTATCGCTGAAACTTTCGTGTCTTTCGTGTCTTTCGTGCCTTTCGTGGTCAACAAATGATGGGCTTGCTGCTGAAGTAAACAAATCAAATCGTCGGTTGCGCTCGAAATCAGCGACTTTACGCTGCCAAATCGATCGGGTTAGAAGTGATGTCCGTTCTGTCGAGCGGTACCGAACTCGAACGCCAGAACTATGGCATGCACCAAAGTCGCCGTGGGTGCTTTAACAGCATGACAGCATCACTCGGCGACATGGTGATTCCCAGCGTTATGGTCGGAAGCCCAATCTCACAAAACTCTAAACGAATAAAAGGCGACATCGATACGGCAACTTCAGTACATCGCCTTACACCGCCGTTTTCGTTGAATGCTCCAGTGATTTGCTAGCGATTAGACGTTTCGGAGGGCGCGCATTTAACATTTTATTGCCCGCGAAATGTCAGTGACCACAAAAGGCACGAAACCTAAGAAAATAGGATTCCATTGCGGGAATCTCGTCTCGCTTACAGCTGCGGAAGTGGCATTCAAAACCCAATATCGCTCAGGCATCGAATGTTGAGCGAAGTTTGGCCTTGGCTGAGGTAATGTTTGGCAAGCTGGTTGATTGAAACGAGCCCCAATGAAGAGCTTTCGTTCTTGGCACGCGACCGCTAAATCTGTACCGTCCCGCCTGATAGTGCAGTGATGTGTCAAAAGTCGATAACTTGCGGCCAGAGTGAATTGTAATGTCTGGTGGACGAATCAATCCGTCGATGGTGGAACGAGCTCCGTTTCGCCCCCTCATAAACCGTCGTCGGCTTCTGCAAAGGCTCGCCCTAGGAAGCTGCCTGGGCTATTTGCTTTGCCCCCCCAGTCCATTGCTAGCGGAAGAAACCAACGAAGCGAGCAAAGTGGCCAATACAACGTCTCCCTGGCCTTACCGCCACCAAGTTGACCAATTCATCTTATATTCCAATCGACCTCTTGCAGCTGCAGCTCAAATCCAACAAGAATGGACCCAACTCAAATCCGATGTCGAAGAACTGCTGAAAATTGATTGCAACCGTGGCGAATATCATCTCGTCGTCTTCGACCAAGAACAAACATTTCGTGAATACATCCAACATTACTTTCCCAAAATACCCGTTCGACGCGCTCTCTTCATCAAACATCGTGGGCCAGGCATCATCTTCACCTACTCACACGATGATCTCTTGACCGACCTTCGACATGAAGGGACACACGCACTGCTCACCGAAACATGCGGTACGTTACCTCTATGGCTCGATGAAGGACTCGCCGAATATTTTGAGACACCACGCGAGCAACGTTTCGCAGGTTCAAGTCACCTAAAAGAAACACGCTGGGGAGCAAGACTGGGACAGATGCCCGACTTACAGCGACTTGAAGCGACACAGTCCATGCACGAAATGGGGGCCACCGAATATCGCGATGCTTGGGCTTGGGTCCACTTTTTACTCCATCGCTCGCAAGAGAGCCGCGACCTGCTAACGAACTATCTTTCACGTTCATCCACTCGCGGGAACGACTTTCGTTTTCATCCGCAAGTCAGCACCATCTTCTCCGATTGCCGCCAAGAATTCGTGGCTCATTTCCGTAGCTATCCGGTTACTTTGGATCGCTGAAACTTGAGGGTGTTGATAACGCGACTCTGCCAATAAAAAAACCGGCATGCTTCGTTTTTGAAACATGCCAGTTTTTAAACATACCAGTTTTTAAACATGCCAGTTCAGCGTATGGAAACTGTCCAGCTCAAAGAGCCGTTCTATGAAGCATGAGCCACTATGCAATGGTTGCCGAAGCGCGAACACTCGAC
>JBILTA010000816.1:0-12524 GCA_044371785.1 Pirellulaceae bacterium
ACCTGCTCGCTCGGCACGATGATGTGCGGGTCCAGGCCCAGCATCTGCGAGTACGCATCGGCCCACTGATCCGCGTCGAACTTGTCGAGCACGTCGGGCTTCATCTGCGCGACCGCGCCGAGGCTGACCGTGAAGCGGTCGATGCTGTTCGTGCCGATCGCCTGCTGCGCCTGCGCCAGCATGCTGACGAACTCGATGTTCAGGTCCATGCCCGACAACTCCTCGGGGATCGGCGGCACCTGCCCAGACTCCAGCATGTAGTCGAACGTGAGTTCGATCAGCGGGTCCAGCAACTCGCTGTGCAGCCGATCAAGCACAGGCCCCAGCATCAGCAGCTTCTCCTCGTGCCGCTGCGCGACCTCCGTCGCCGTCATGCGCGTGTCGGTCGCGTTCGCCAGCATCAGGAACAGGTCGGCGTAGAAGTTCGACTGGATGCGCTGCCGCACGTCCTGGATGTCCGCCAGCATGTGGTCGAGGCTCAGGCCCACCTCCCACGCCGGACGGATGCCGGCCTGCGGACTCGCTGCGTCGACGAACGTGACACCGCCCGGCAGCGTCTCGATTTCGCGCGACTTCATCGAGGTCGGAGCCTGCAACGGCGGCTTCGTCTGGTAGTCGATCGCCTGTGCCTTGCGCAGCTGCTCGTGCTGCAACTGCCGGATGTCGCCGAGCGCCTCCATGCCGGGGCCGTGGCCGTACACGTCGCCGCCGGCAACCGCCCACCGAGGGGCGAGCACCGGGAAGCGGTTGTAGCCACCTTCGCGCAGGTACAGGCCAGGGTCGCTACCCTGCTCAAAGTAGCACGAGGACCACGGCATGTTCAGCTTGTCGTGCTTCGACGTGTCGCGATCCGCGCGCGGCTCGATCGCGTGGATCACCGTCACCCATGCGTCGAGGTTGCCGTTGTCCCACTGGCTCCGCGTCGAGAGCGTGCAGTTCTCGTACCCGAACTCGCTGACCAGCTGCGCGACCGTCAACTGGAACTCGCGGTACATCGTGTTGACCACGCCGTCGTAGTCCGTCGCGATGGCGTACTCGCCAGCCGTCATCGGGTAGTGGTGCAGGATGCGCTCGCGATGCGGCAGCAGCAGGCTGCACGCCGTCCCGAACGCGCCGAGTTCCTCGTAGCCACCGTGCAGCGTGCGGTAGGTGTTCGACCGCTGGAACACCGTCTGCATGCGCCGCGTCATGTCGAACAGCCAGCGCTCGACAGGGTCGTACTTGTTCAGTTCGGGGTCCGCCGTCGCGAGCTTGAACCACGGCCGTGCCGGCGACGTCGCGCCAGCCATCATGCCGGCACCGAGCACGCGCAGCGCTCGCGTCGCCGTGGAGTCGTAGATGGCGTTGTGCCGGCGCTCGCCTCGGTTGCGGTCCTCGACGAAGTACCGACCGTTGCGCGGCAGCAGGTACGTCGTGATCTCCTGCCAGTGCGCCTTCCAGCTTGCTCGCTCGCTCTTCAGCGACGACCAACGGTTCTGACGATCGGTGCGTAGCTGGTGGCGGTTCTGCATGTCACTCCCCAAGCATGGTCGACTTGCCGACGCCGCCTGGACCGGTCAGCATCGTCGGGTTGCCGCCAGTGTTCTGCGCGGCCAGCAGCGTCTCGACGTTGGCTCGCTTCGATCGCGCGCGGTTGGTCTCCATCATGCCGCGACGCTCCTGCGACATGGCTCTGGCCTCGGCGTTCTGCTGGGCCAGCTGCTGTCGCTTCACGGCCTTCTTCTGCATGTCCATGCCGCGCTCGCCTGAGTAGATGCTGTAGCCCGTTCCGACTACAGCAGCGACTGCCATCGTGATCGCCATCAGAGCTTCCTGCTGTAGATGATGTCCTGCACCGCGTACTTGCCTCGACCGCCCAGCAGCAGCGACAGCTTGCTGTGCTCCTTCGCGTGCCACAGCATCAGCTGCGCGCCGCGCTCCTTCGCTTCGACCTCGGTCTCGTGGATCAGCCGCACGCCGAGTCGGCCGTTCGCCGTGCTTCGATGCGGCGGCGACACGAACAGCACGTCGTTCTGCGCGTAGGTCATCAGCCCGTAGTGCAGGTGCTGCGTGACGAACGTCACCGAGTACCCGACCATCACGTCGTCGACGAACGCGGCGAGGCAGAACAGATGGCCCGCTCGCTGTGCCTGCTGGTACACGTCCCAGCGTGGATGCAGCACCATCACGTCCTTGTGCTTCGCGATCTCGTCGTAGTGCTCGGCGAGCAGGCTTCCGCCTTCGCGCTCGATCGTCTCGATCGTCGTGAGTTCGATCTTCGTGGCGGCTGCGGCGTGCATCAGTAGAGGGCGTAGACGGTGGCAGAGGTGCCGGTGAGTCGCACCCGCTGCGCGCGGAACGGCAGGATGGTCCCAGCTGTCAGCGATCCGGTGGTGTCCAGCGTCGTGCCGTCGGTGTTGATCACCGACACCGTGCCAGCGACAGCCACGAACAGCGCAGCAGCGGGGATCGGGAGGTCGACCGTGTCGCTTCGCGTCACTGGCACGGCAATGCTGAACGTCGACGGACCCTGCGGCACGGTTGGGAAAGCTGGCATGGGGGCAGTGTCAGGCCGGGCGCGTCGGTACGGGCACTACAGCCCCCGGTACGGGTCGTAGTCGGCCACGCTGCCGCGCCTCGGGATGCCGAGGTCGTGAAGGACGTGGCGCTTCGGCGTCTCCATGCAGGCGAGGATCAGGGCCGACGCCGAGTCGGGGCTGCGGCCGATCCGCTCGTAGATCTCCTCGCGGCTGGCGACCTTCAGCGTCTGGCCTTGCAGCTTCCAGGTCGGAGCGCACAGGTCGGCGAGCAGCATCGGGTCGGGCGGCAGCGCGATCCCGTTGTTCGCCTTGGGGTCGAGCGCCTCGCGCATGCGCCACCACAGTTCGCTGCGCAGGTTGGCGAAGCGCAGCCGGCCACTGGCGTCCATCGCCACCGCCGCCTCGGCGACGTTGACACCGACGACCTGCACTCCAGCGTCGCGCAGGATGTCGAACGGCGACGCGCCGACGCCGATCACGTCGATGTGGACGACGGCACGGTCGCGCTGCGCTGCGACGACCTGCCCAGCCACGGCTGCGCCATCAGGCGTCTGCGAGCCGGGCAACCGGATCAACATGTCGAACCACCAGCCGTGCCGGCGCGCGATCACGGTCGAGTCACGGCCGCCGCGCGCCACGTCCACGCCCACCGAGTCCATCGGCGGCAGCGTGCCAGGACGCAGCCAGCGAGCCTGTGCCGCCTCGACCCAGGCTGTGGGGATCACCTGCCAGGGGTCGTCTTCGATGCCGGCGGAGAAGTCACCGTACCGCATCTGCGACCGCAGCGGCTCCGGCAGCGCGTCGAGCGTCGCGGTGTAGCCGGTCGCCATGAGGTACGGGTTGTCGGTCACGCGCGACGGCACGAACGTCCTCGACTGCGGAGTGATGCGCTGGCCGTTGTGCTCGATCTGCGCCGGCCCGTCGACCTCGATCTCCTTGCCGTCCACCACGGCGAACCAGCGGATCTCGCCGGGCTTCGCCGGCCTCGGGTGCGTGCGGTCGAGCCACGGGGCGAAGTAGGCGACGACCCACCGGCCCTCGGCGCTGGTCGGCGGGTTGAACGTCAGCAGCACGCGGCACCGCTGGTTCGCCTCGGTCGTGCGCAGCCAGCCCATCAAGAACCGCACGTCCTCCTGCCGCATGTTCGACGCCTCGTCGAAGATCAGCAGGTCGTGCGGCCTTCCCTGGTACTTGCGGACGTCGCCGGGCGCGGGGAACGAGCCAAGCTCGACCTGCGCGTCGCGGCCGTCCCAGCGGCGGAACCGCCAGATGCGGTCGCTGCCGTTGTACCCATCGCGGCTGCCGAGCACGTCGCCGATGCGGTCGACGACGCCCTGGAGTTCGGTGCCGTTCTGGCGAAACAAGCCCGTGCGCAGGTGCCTCGTGATGGCGAGGCCGATGGCGAGGTCGGTCTTGCCCCCGCCGGCAGCGCCACCGAAGCCGACGACCGTGGCCGGCGACTCCAGCGCCAACGTCTGCGGCCCCGGCAGCGGGTGCCACGGCCTGGGGTCAGCAGCCAGCAGCCGATCGAGTTCGGCTCGTTCCTCGTCGGTGAGCATGGCGAGCGCCGCCGCTGTGGGCGCGCGCGTCATGCGGGAGAGTGAGGGGCGCGGCAGCCGGCGTCGACGGAAGCATGAACACCGGGAAACGTCGACTGGGCGTGGGAGGGCGCAGCGGCTGCCGGCCCCTCGGTGTGACGCGCGCAGCATGCCCGACGCGCGCGGGCCGGCAAGCCGCCGCCGGCAGGATCAGCTGCGGAAGATTCCCAGATTCTCCGACAGATCGACGCGCGCATTGGCTACGGGTCTCCCTTTGCTGCTTGCTGCTCGGCATCCTGCGCAGCCAGCCGCGCCGTGGCGACGGCCAGCAGGCTGTCGACGCGCCGCGCGCGCTCGGCGTCGTCGATCTGGATCGGCACGCCGGCAGGATCGCCGCCCACCTGCACCGTGCTGCGCTCGCTGTACCTCGGCGACCACCGCGCCAGCAGCTGGAGCCGCGTCCAGACGCGCAACTTGCGGTGCGCGACGTCGTCGGGGTGATCGCTCGGCTCCTCGGCGATGGCTTCAAGCTCGTCAGCCATCACGTCGAAGCCTGCCTCGCGCGCGCGCGCGAAGCGTACCGCGAAGTCCTGATCCTGCGACCTCCAGGTGTAGATCCGCATCACGGACGGCTTGCCCGGCTGCCTCGCGTAGCTCGCCAGGGTCTTGCCGGCGGCGAGCCACTCGACGATCTCGTCGTAGTAGTCGTTCGGGTCGTAGGTCGGCTTGCGTGTCACGGCTCGCCTCCTGCGACTCGACGCCATGAGGATGGCAGCGCTGCGCGGCGCTCGTACCGGCAGATCTTGGCGACGGTCGACTTGAGCAGACCCATGTGACGCGCGATCCAGCCGTAACTGCGTAACTCGTTCTCGTGCGCGTCGCGCACGGCGCGAACAACGGCGTCGGGGATCGTCGAGTTGTGGTGCGTCGCGCCGACTCGGTAGCCGCGCTCGTCGACGGCGACGAGGCGCGTGCGCGTGGTGGTGGTGGTGTGCGTGGTCATCTCCAGGTGCCTGCGATGCGGATGAAGGGCGTGGCGACGCGCCACGTCCCTGCGATGCGGGTGTAAGGCGTCGTGGTCTTCCAGGTGCCGCTGACGCGCAGCCAGACGATCGTGCCCGTCGGCGGCGCTGCGGCAGGTGCGAGCAGCGTCAGCAGCATGGGCTAGACGTACTGGAGGTAGATGTCGCCGTCAGCGCCGCCGGTTGGCGCTGCGGTGCCGCTGGTGATGGTCAGCGTCGCCGCGTTGCCGAGGCCGAGCGTCGTGCGCTGCGCGGCTGCGCTGGCGTCGTCGAGCAGGTCGCGGCCCGCCTGCGTGCAGGCGATCGTCTCGGGCACTCCGGTGCTCGGAGACTGGCGACCGATCAGCGTGTCGGTGGCGAGGTTGGCGAGCTTCGCGAGCGTGACCGCGCCGCTCGCGATCGTCGTGGTGCTGCTGCCTGCTGCGGCCTCGACGTCGCCGAGCAGCTGGCTACGCCGGATGCCGCTACCGCTGAACTCGACACCGTGACCGACGGTGACCTCCTGCGCTGGGCCGGCGCTGCCGCTGTGGCGACCGATCAGGTGATGCGAGGTGACGTCGACGATGTCGCTCCACTGCGCCTGGGACAGCGTGGCGAGCGCGCCGAGGCCGAGCGCTGTGCGCTGTGCTGCGGCGTCCGCTGCGGTCAGCAGCGTCTTGCCGGCGGTGGTGACGTCGCCGCCGAGCTTCGCGCTCGTGACCGCGCCCGCGTCGATCGTGAGCGACGTCGCGCTGCTGGCGACGGTGATGTCCCCACGGTCGCCGTCGCCGAGGCCGCGCACGACGAGATCCCAGTGCAGCGTCCACTGCGCGCCGACGCCCGGCTCGGAGACGGAGCCGCTGGTGTGGTCGACGAGCGCGACGTAGCTGCTGCCGAGGTGCTCGACGACCTGTCCGCGCAGGTAGTCCGTCACGACCACGCTCCCTGGGTCGGCGTGAGGAACACGCCGGCCGGCACGGTGCCGCCCCACTCGCCGGCCCACTGGAGCAGGCCGCCGCCGCCGCCGCCCGTGACGGACAGCGTGCCGTCGGTGTAGGTCAGGCCGGTGCCGATCGCCGCGCGGCCGTAGCGACCGGACAGGTCGATCGTCGACAGCCAGACGGGCGTCTGGTCCTGGATGGCGTCGACGGTCGGGTCGATCCTGCGGATCTCCTCGACGACGTGCCGCAGATCCTCCACGACGGGATCGCGCGACGGCATGGCGCGCGCCGCGCCGGCCGCGTTGCGACTGGGTAGGGCCATGGGGTGATCTTGCCCGCTCCTGCGGATGACACAAGGGGCGGCGAGATTTCTCGCTTTTTTGGAGATCGCACTGTTGACGCGATCGGCGACGGTCGATACGTTCCGCACCCATGAGCACCAACACCCACTGCCTCTTCCTTCGTCACGAGTCGGGCAAGCTGACGCGCTTGGCGGGCCGCAACCTCAACTCGCTGCTGCGGGCGCTGCGCGCTGGCGGCGGCGGCGAACTCATCACCCGGTATCTGCTGTCGGGCTACACCGAGACGCTGGGGGGCCTCCCGCTCGACACCGAGGACACGGATGCCCTCGTCGCCGAGGCCGAAGGGCGGTTCACCGCCTGATCACCTCCAACCCAACACGACCATGAACACCCACCTCACCTACTACAGCCTCGACCGCAGCCTCGTGACCGGCAACGGCGAGGACATCCCGTTCCAGACGCTCCTGACGGCGTATGACCTCTACTGGACGCTCGACGGCGTGCGGGACGCGACGCGCGCTTGGACCAAGCGCGGGTGGGTCTGCATCATCGAAGGCCCGCACGAACTGCCGGCCAACTGCGACACCTCCAAGATCCACCGCTGATCCGCCACCCCCAACCCAACACGCCATGGACAAGTCCAAGATCCTCGTCGTCTACGCCCGCGCGCTCGCGGGCGAACTCTGCCCGTTTTGCGGTCACACCGACTCGATCGAGTCGGGGGGGCACGCGAACTACCTGTGCCTTCACTGCGAGGAGCAGTGGGACACGTCTCGCATCCACGACCTCGTCGCCGACCTCGTATGACACACGAGGCCGAATAATCCGATCCGCACCCATTGACGCGATCCGCACCGACGCTACTGTACCCACATGCCGCTGGCGCACTGCGCGCTGGCGGCCCCTGACCTCCATCTGGAGACCTGACGATGTCCGAGTCCTTCTATTTTTGCCTCTCGACCCTCAAGACCTTCACCGCAGCCGAGGTCGCCGGCCAGCGTGCCAGCCGGCTGCGCAAGCCGGTGCTGAAGCCGCGCAAGTCGGCGTTCGCGCCGACCAGCCTCGACGAGCACTGGGCCAAGACGGCGACGTCGGCTTGCAAGGAGGCCGGATACCTCGCCTGCCTCGGTGGTGATGACGACCGCGACGACGTCGCGGCCCGGCACCTGGACATCGACGGCGAGCCGGTGGACAGCGACTGCCTCGGCCAGGAGGCGCAGGCCCTGCTGTGCGCCATCGCCCACGGCATCAACTGCCGCAGCGCCAACGACCTGAAGCAGCGCGTGGCTGACGTGCTTGCAGACCTGCGCCTGGAGTCGCGCAACTACGCTGCGGTGTGCGAGTGGGTCGTGACGTCGCTGCGCGACACGATCGACTACCCGTGGGACTCGATCGACAGCGACGAGCGCCGCGTGCTGCGCTACATCGCGAAGCAGATCTCCTCCACCAACTGACCCACCCCCGCCGCCCCTTCGGGGGCGGCAACCTCAACACCAAACGAAAACACGAACATGACCACGACCCGCGACCTCCTCTCCTCCGTCCTCGACGCGCACGACCTCACGCTGAGCTGGCGCTCCGACGACGACACCGCGCATGGCCTCGTCGCCGACCGCGCGATCCCCACGCCGACGGCGTACCAGATCTGCCGCGACCTGCTCGCCCTGGGCGTCATCGGCAACTACTCGACGGACGTCGACGACGCCGCCGTCGCATGGCTGTACGTCGTCGACGCGCCGGTCTATCGCGTCTGGCTCGGCCACCGCGCGAGCGGCTGGCGGCAGCGCTACGGCTACGAGGTCGTCGGCGAGTGCGTCCAGACGCGCCTCGGTCGCGTCGACGCGCTGCACATCGCGCGCCTCGAACTGGGCGCGGACATCGTCGCCGTCGAGTGCGAGGACGGCACCTACTGCTACGTCAACCAAGAGGCCGCCGACGCCGACGAGACGGGCGTGCAGGCCGATGCCGTGATCTCGCTGTGCGAGGAGGTCTGACCGTGGCGCACGCGACTGGCACCTACTACATCGCACCGGCCGCAGCACCCGACGACGAGCACGCCGTCGGCTACGACGGCAACGTGTTCGCCTCGGCCGACGACGCCGAGGCCGAGATCCACGCGCTGGCTGCGGCGCTCGGCGGCGACCCGACCGACTACGTCGTCTGCCGGCGCGGCGGCGCGGACATTGGGGGCGAGCAGTGAGGCCGCCCCTCGTCCTCGGCGGCCAAGGCCGCAGTGGCGACGACGCCGTGCGCGACACGCTGGCGTGGCTGTCGGTCGTCGGGGCGCTGCTGGCGGTGCTCGCCGCGCTGCGAGTGTTCGGATGACACAGACCGGCGGCGAGGGTATTGCGCTCCTCGCCCCGGTCGGTACGATCGCCAACCCATGAACGCCATCACTGCCGACGTCCGCTCCTTCGCCGTCCTCGCCGCCCGCGTCCCCGCCCTGCTCGCCGCCGTCGCGGAAGCGCGCGAGACGGCTGCCGCTCGCGGCCTGACCTACGACCTGACCTGCGAGGTCGGCCCGGTGCGCCTGGAGCGCGCGGGTGTCACGCTCGGCGCGGGCAACGTCCGCGACGGCGTGCTGGTCCAGGTCTGCGACGTCACGATCAGCGGCGTCGCGCCGCGCCTGCCGGGCGGCTGGACGCTGGCGGCGGTCGTCGACCACCGGCTGGCCGAGCCGGTCGTGCGCAGCGTCCCCGGCGTCGACGTGCCGGCCGGCGTGCGCGAGCACGGCCGCACCTGCGACCACTGCCAGACGCAGCGCCGCCGCGCCGAGACGTTCGTCGTCGCTGACGACGACGGCCGCGTGCAGCACATCGGCCGGTCGTGCCTCGCTGACTTCTTGGGCCACAAGGGCCTGACGGGCGACGCGCTGCTGACCTACGTCACGCGCGACTGGTCGGCCGAGTTCGGCGGCGGCGGCGGCGAGGGTCGCGACCAGTACGTCCTGCTAACCGAGCGCGTCGTGCTGCTGGCCGGCGCGAGCATCGCGCTGCACGGCTGGACGTCGCGCAAGACCTCGCAGGAGCGCGGCACGTCGGCGACCAGCGACCACGTCGCCGACCTGCTGTTCGCGCGCGGCGAGCAGGCCGAGCGCCTGCACGCGGCGATCGAGCCGGCCCTGACCGACGCGCTGCGCGCCGAGGTCGCCGCCGCACTGTCCTGGGCGACCGCGTCGACCGAGGACTCGGAGTACGCGCGCAACCTGCGCGCCATCGCGCGGACCGAGGCGATCTCGCACCGCGAACTCGGCCTCGCCTGCTCGCTGCTGCCGGCCTACCGTCGCGCGACGCAGCCGCAGGTCGAGCGCGAGCCGCTCGCGAACGACTGGCTCGGTACGGTCGGGCAGAAGCTGACGGTCACGGTGCGCCTGCGGCAGGAGCCGACTGCGCACCAGTCGCAGTACGGCACGACCTACCGCGTCGTGTTCGGCGACGCCGCCGGCAACGCGGTCGTCTGGTGGGCCAGCCGCGTGCCGGCCTGGGTCGTCGCCGACGCCGACCTGACCGTGGTCGCGACGGTGAAGGGCCACGCGCTCTACCGCGACCGCAAGCAGACGGTGATCACGCGGGCGAAGCCGGCGTAACCGACCGACCTGCCCCGGTGCGCCTGCTGCCGGGGCTTGCAATCCTCCGACCGATCAGTACTATCCGCACCCATGAACACCGCAGCACACCTCGCAGAGATCATCGACTTCCAACTCGACGGCGACCCCGAGATCTCCCTCGGCACCGCCTGGGTCGCCACCGCGCGCCTCGACGGCCGCGCCTACACCGTGGCCGGTCGCCTCGTCGTGCGCGACGGCAGCTGGCTGCCGCGCCCTGCGGCCGACGGCGTGTTCGCCCACGACGGCTTCGCGACGTCGTCCGACCAGCGCCGGCAGGTCGCGAAGGCCGCCGTCGCGCACGTCGACGGGTACATCGACTGGGCGACGGAGCCGCAGGAGCCGATCGATGGATGACCGCTCCGGCCCCTGGCACGTCGACGTCGCGCCGCTGCACGCGGCGTTCGTCGCGCGCGTCCGCTACGACGGCAGACTGCTGCACAGCACCCCGATGCGCCGGACGCGCGAGGCAGCGCTCGCCGACGGATGGCGCTGCGTCGAGGCCATCGAACGCGCCTCAGAGGAGTCGCCGTGCTACTATCGAGAGGTGCGCGCATGGAGGCCGTGAAGCCGTGCAAGAACGGACATGTCGGCCCGCGCGACAGCACCCGCCGCTGCCTGCAATGCCGGCGCGAGTCAGACGAGCGTCGTCGCGCTCGGCAGCGCCCGACCGCGTTCGGCGTCTGCTCGGCGTGCGGCGCGAAGTACCGACGACTGACCCTGGGGGGCCTGTGCCTGCTGACGTGCGCTCCCGCCAGTCCGGCCAAGCTGACGCGCCTGCGGCTGCTACAGGCCGAGTCGATCCGCCGTACCCTGCTGACGCTCGACGAGCGGCTCTGGCGGTCGTCGATGTCGTGGGAACGGGAAGACCTGCGAGCGCAGCAGGTGGCGCTGCGGTCGCAGCTGGCTACGCTGGAGGCATGCACAGGATCAGCGACGAGCGACTGAGCGAGTGGATCCGGTCGGCACCACTGCCGACCTCGTACCTCGCAGGTGGCGATGTGCTGGCGATGGCGGTCGAACTGTCCGACCGGCGGGCCGCAGACCGCGACCGCCGCATGCCGTGGTCGGGCCGTGGCGTGGCGCAGGACGGCGGCACCGTCGCGATCGAGCCGTGATCCCGTCGGCTCGCCTGCGCGGCTGGATCGAGACGCTGGCAAAGCCGCGCGCCGAGTGGAGCGCGTCAGGCACCGAACTGCTGGACGCGCTGCGCGAACTGCTGGCCCGCCGGCAGAACGGCGAGCGGCAGGTCACGGCAGGATGGAGACGCAGCGCCGAGGTCTGGGCCGAGATGGCGGCGGCGGCGCGGCAGCGCGAGCAGGCGCTGCTCGATCGCCTGCCGACGCAAGAGGAGGCGAACGAGTGGACGCTCGACGCGCTCTCGTGCCTGCCGGCGGTCGACGACGTCGACCCCGAGGCGGCTGATCGACTCGCCGGCCTGATCGATCGCGCCTCGGCGTGGCTCTCGGCCGACTGACGTTTGCCAGCGATCGGTCAGCAGTGTCCCGATGCGCCTGCTGGCGTCGCGCGCCACAACGTATGCCGGCGTCCGGTCTCTGGGTGCGGCGCAGTGCCGTCCTCCTCGACCAAGCCCATGCGCACGAGATCCGCACGGCGACTGCGGATCGACTGCGGCGACTGCTTCGGGAGGCTGGCGTCCATCGAGTAGAACTCGACCAGCATCCAATCAGCAAGCGGGCGGACGCGCAGCAGTGCAAGGATCGCCTCGCGCACTTCGTTGAGGCGCAGCGAACCGATCGACCGCGCGGCCTCGTGCGACGTGTCGGGATCGGTGCTGCGCGCGCGGGCTTCCAGCTGCTCGTGGATCCAACGAGCCATGGCTCGGACCTCGCCAATGCGCGCGTTCTCAGGGAACGAACTGAGGGCCGACAGCCGCATCGGCGACGGGAGTTTTTCGGTGATCACGTTCCTGCCTTTTTGCGGTTCCATTCTTGTGCAAGTTCGCAGCCGCTTCGCATGTTGCACAGACAGTTCTTGCACTCTTCGTTCGGGTACGGGTTCTTGTCCAGCAACTTGTAGTGGGCTGCGCGCAAGCGGCGGTGCTCTTCACGCAGAGCGTCGAGCTTGGTTTGCAGACTGCTTTCCCGATCACTGCGGGTCGCGGCGATTTGAAGATCGGCTTTCAGGTTGCGGACCAGTTGCCGCAACCGTTCGGCGTCCATCCTGTCGATGTCTTCGGACAGACGGTGCTCCTCGCACCGAGCGTTGCCGGCTTCGTCTCGATGCGTCGCTGCCGCATGACAGCATGCGCAAGGCCACATCGGCCAGATTGGATTTCTCACTTCTTCCCCCTCGCCCGCTTGGGCTTGATCGGCTCGACGGTGACGCGAACCTTCTGGATGCAGTCGCCGTCTACTTTGATCCAGCACTTCGCATCTCCGAGCCGATCGAACAGCAGCCGCCCCAAGTCACCTACTTGGCGATGCAACCAGCCGCGCCGCGACACCACGGCATACGCCTTGAACGTCTGCTTCTTCACGGCGTCTCCTTCGCCGCGAGCGCGGCCTTCAACGCCTCAAGCATCGTGTCCATGCTGTTCCGGTTGCCCTCAATGTTGGCCGTGTACCACGGCATCAGTAGCTCCTTGGGCATGTTCTC
>JBILTA010000576.1:0-3947 GCA_044371785.1 Pirellulaceae bacterium
GATGGCATAGATTGGGCCTATCCATTGAAAGCTGCGAACAGGAACTACCAAAAATGTTTCCTAACAGTTTGGCTTCTGGCAGAGTTGCGGACAAGCTTTTTCGAGCTAGAAATAAAGGAGATGGATTACCGATTTCCTTTATGATACATACTGAAATCCAGGTGTCCTGGCAGCCTGATTTTTCTCGCCGAATGTTCACATGTTACTATCGAATTCTAGATAGATTCGATGAACCAGTGGTTTGTATTGGTATTTTAGGCGACAACTCACGCTCCTGGCGCCCCGACGTTTGGGAAACAGAGTTGTTTGATTCGCAGTTAAGATTTACCTATCCGATCGTAAAGTTGAGGGATTTTGCCGACAAAGTTGAAGACCTTCGAAGTTCGACAAACCCCTTTGCAACGGTAATCACTTCGCATTTAAACGCGCAATCATCTGCCAACAACATTCATGATCGATTTAGGTTCAAAGTTGAACTGGTTCGCAGCTTGTACGAAAAAAAATGGCAGATAGAGCAAGTGCGACGTTTGTTTAGGTTTATTGACTGGGTAATGGACTTGCCCGAGGCGCTGGAACTACAATTCAGAGAAGTCTTAAACCACATTGAAATGGAGAATCAAATGCCATACGTTACTTCCATAGAAAGGCTCGCAAAACTTGAAGGAAAGCTGGAAGGAAAACTTGGTGGGAAGATACAGCTGCTTCAGGAAATTTTAGGGGTTCGTGTTTCGTCCGATAACGAGCTGGAAGAGTTGTCTGTTGAACAGTTGGAATCGCTGTTTGGTGAACTCAGGCGGCAATGGAACAAAGAGAACGAATAGGCTCGGCACTATCTCTTTGAGATGTCCTTCTAATCAAGGATACTTCTAATCAAGGTTTCGGTTAATCAAGGTTTCGGTTAATCAAGGTACAGTGTGGGAGAATGTGGTAATGGCGTTAACCATGGTGTTCGAACGCCCCCTTTTGACAAAGCGCGGCCGATCCAAGAGTTACAAGTGTTGAGCATATGATACGAGCCGTGGGCTTCTATAAAAGCATCCGTTTGACTATACGCAAAGCCGCCAATTTGAATGGGATTTCCCTTCTCGTCCCGTTTGATACTTCTGCGGATGTATTCCACTAAATCGCGATATTGCGCAGCTGTGATCGAAATCGGCTTAGCAGAGGGATAGCTTTCAGGGGACGTGAAGTCGATGTGGATACAGCTTTGCGATGGAACGAACAGGGCATTGAGGGTCGTCGATAGTTTCAGATCGTTCCACGTTTCAGTTTCCAAGTAGAAGCCGCGATCGCCCCAACCTATCGCTACATACGTTTCATGATCGATATTGGACCTGGTTTTAATGTGCTCAAATTCTCTCCGCCAATCGACTTCCTCAAATCTTACTGGCAGAAACAGGTCTGCATGAACGCTGCTTGAGGTGACATAGATGGTGATGCCATCTGCCTGCGGAGGTTGGAAATGGACGTTCACAGGGAACAGGCCAACCAACAAGATGCACGCATAGCATCCTACCAGGAAAAGAACACCTTGAACTGTAAGTCGCAAAAGACGACGAAATCGTTTCAAAACAAGAAGCATTGCCAGCCCCTTCTTCATGCCGAAGGTCCATGCAAAACAAATATGTCGAATCAAATTGAGGTCATTCGACGAATTTTCACTTACACCTGAACTAGGAGTCTTGGACCGGCAAGCTTATTCCCAAATTCGGGAGAGTTTCTGGCAAGAAATTCCATCATCGCCAAGATGACTCGGTTTACCGAGATCGACTAAACTCTTAGTTGTGATTGGTGTAACTATTCAGCCTGTTGAAACTGATCTTGGCTAAAACGAGCAAATCGGGTCTGTTGGTGGCATCATGAATAAGCCCAACAAAAATACACCAGCGGCTTTGACAACGACATCGGTTGATGCCGATTTCTCGGATAAACTGCTCAATAATCGACTCAGTCAACAAGAGGCATTGGCCTTTGCTAGTTCGGGCCCCGAGTTGATTGCGTTTACTATGTTGGCTTTCCAGCAGCATCTCGCTTCAAACAGTTCATAAACTGGTCCGCATACGCCTTCAGCAGCCATTCCTCCTTTTGCTAAACCCAATTCCAAAACGTCGAGTCACTCCAAAGGCAAGAAGAAGCCTGGTGGGCAACCGGGACATCCCGGAAAAAAACGCGATACTCTTCCTACTCCGGATCGTACTCGAAACTATCAACTGGATAATTGCCCTGAATGCCAAGGGAAACTGGTTGTCACTGGAGAGACCTGAAGCCCACGATGTGAAGTGATACCAGAGGATCAAAAAACCGTCATAACTGAAGATATCATTCAGCGCGACTATTGCCCACGCTGCCAAATACAGTTCGAGCCACGTGTTCCTGATCTGCTTCCGAGTTGCACACTAGGCAACCGCAGTCTAGTTCTCTCAGCTCTTCTGCACTTTCTTCAAGCCTTAACCATTTCACAGATTGTTGACACATTCAACTTTCACCTGAATGAAGGTGACCGCAGGTGGTTTGGTGCAAATGTGGCATCGCTTAGCTGATTTACTGTTTGTCTGGTACGAACAACTGCATCAAGAAGGACTTGATGAAACGAAGCTACATACCGACGAAACTAGCTGGAGGGTATCTGGTAACACGCACTGGTCATGGTACTTTACTGGATCTAATGTCGTTTTACTACCTGATTGATCGAAGTCGAGGCTCTCCCACCCTACAGAAGTTTTTCACACGAGCACTTGAAGGAACGCTGATTACAGATTTTTGGTCTGCGTACGATGCTGTGGAACGCGTTGATCAACAGAAGTGCTGGCCTCATTTACTTCGTGAGATAAGTAAGATCGAAGAGCATTTGACTGCAGAGTTAGTTTGGAATTCTTTCTCTCGCCGATTGGCGGGTGTTCATCGCGATGCCAAGAAACTGCATGGTAAAAAAGGCAAGCTAGATAGCAATGACTATGGTATGAGTGCTGCGGGACTGGATGGAAGATTGCTGGAAATTTCTCATTCCGCATAGCAGCACATTGATGCACAACGTCTAGCCAAGCGAATTGAAAAGTATGGGAATCAGCTTTTGACTTTTCTTTGGTACGATGACGTGCCCATGGGCAACAACACTGCCGAGCGAGCCATTCGCCCCGCAGTCATGAGTCGCAAGAACAGCTACTGTAATCACAGTGATCGAGGTGCTTTGACGCAGTCCGTACTGATGTCCGTATTCAGAACTTTGAAACTTCGGGGGCATCAGCCATTGGATACGATACCCAACGCACTTGCCGAATGCTCACGAACCGGTTCAATTCTACCAATGCCCGAGAAAAATCCGTAAACAGGCTGAACAGTCACGATTCTTCATTGTTCGACCCTGTTTTATTTTTTAGTGTTTTGTGCGCAAACACCACGTTACGGTAATGGTTGTCTTAAGACGGAGTGGTTGCTCAAATAGAGGTTATATCTTGGGTATTGATTCAGGTGATGCCTTGATCTTCAATATGCTTTGAATCGATCTTTTCAGCCCACTATACCCAATGCTGATGGTAACAAGACAATAGAGAGTGATGGTCCATGTAGACGCTCCATGCTCTAAGAGCTTCGGTGTATCGAGATACCGGTCGCCGGAAATCCAGGCGAGAGCCAAGTAACTGCCGTTGGCAATCCAGCAGAAGTGAGATATGAACCAAGCTGAAGGCCGCCGAATGATCGCGGCCGCTAACAGTGGTATGGCAATACCGAGAAGCGGCCCAGCCCAGAGTGTAATGAGCGGATAAGGATCCGGTTCGAAGAAGCTATAGGGGAGGTGCCATGGCCAGACATCGAAGTCGACGAGCGTACCTCCGCTGCACAGGCCAGCTGCAATGTGTCCCCATTCGTGCAGCTGGGTCATGACTAGCCATGAAATCAACAGGAGTCCTGTTAATCGCCACCATGGCGAGTCGATGAATACTAAGTTG
>JBILTA010000578.1:0-3932 GCA_044371785.1 Pirellulaceae bacterium
TGATTGATTTTGCAACGGCAGCAGGATGTTTGGCTCACTCCATTGAGGGTGATTACAATTATGTAACTCGCTCTGAGGTAGAAGCTATTGTGGCGGGAGTTCAAGGGGGGCGGGTGAGTCGGTAACGGCAGGTTTTAGTCCGCCGCCTGCAGGCTTGTTTCGTAGTTTGATGGCTTTGGTGAGAATTCGATCGAAAGCGGAAGCGAATTCTGTGCGATCGCGTTGTGAATAGGGTTGAGGTCCGGATAGTTCCATGCCAGCGCCACGAGCCGCATCAAAGAAATCTCGAGCCCCCAAACGTGAACCGATATTCGAGTCGTCGAATACGTTGCCACGCGGATCGAGTGCAAAGACCTTTTTGGCAACCAGTTGTGCCGCTAATGGTACGTCAGCGGTGATGACAACATCACCTTCATCCGAGTGATCAACAATGTATTGGTCCGCGACATTGGCTCCGTCGCGAACAGTGATGGTGCGGATGAGGCGGGAGCCTTCTGGAGGTGCAATCGACTGATTGGCGACCAAAATGACTTCCAACTGAAGTCGTTTCGAGGCACGATAAATCAACTCTTTGGCGTCGCGGGGGGCAGCGTCAGCATCGATCCAGATTCGAACCATTGCAACCGAGCATTCAATGCTAAAGGATAGTTAATTGGGATATTTGCCATTAGACGGGAGTTGGTCATGAAACTCAACCGGTGCTTGCTGGTCCGCGTCTAACCAGACCGAAGTTCCTGGGTCCCTGTAAACGCATCTCCAGCGTCTATTGCTACCAGAGAGTTGCACCGGCATTCGAGATCCGCTGCTGGATGATATTTTCTCGGAAAGCGGTGTTCCCGACGGGACGATGATTCCATCGGCTTTCCAACGATCTAGGATCGTGGCGGAATTTGGTGCAGCGTAAAAGAACTCAAGATGTTCTTCGAGTACACCTGGTTGAAAGGCTGCTTCATATCGCCCATCGAGGCTCACCAGTATTCTCGGGTAAAGCCGCCAAGTCACATAGGCTCCCGAATCGAAGTCGGTGATGAAGCGACCTTGAAGGTTATGCCGTTGGAGATAGGAAACGGCGCCGAGCGGATAATTGCCCCGTTGTCCATGTTCATTTACTGGCAGATAAGCATTGTACCCTTGGAACCAGAGAAAAAACGCAATTCCGGCAGTCGCCAATCCACCAGCCAATTGATAGGTTGTTTTTGGGGATTGGGTGAGGACTTTATGCAGCTTCTTTCCGAGCGGAGTGAATGTGAGCCAAGCTGGGACATAGGCCAACCAGACGACTGCAAAAATGGAAGCATGTCGCACATGCTTAAAGGCCATAATGGCGCAGAGAATGAGGAACAGAAAACCGGTCAAGCGATGCCATTGTCGATGGCGAGCGGTATACGCCATTAAGCCAACGGCAATGGCGAAACAGATCAGCGTTTGTACGGGGTTCATGATGGTCCACAGTGGCCACCATTCTCCTATCTGTGGCCGGGGCATGGTAAGACCGTGGGCCAAATAAGTGATGTATTCGCTTCCATAGGGGTTGATCCAAAGAGAGGCAAATGCAATGGGTGCGGCGACCCATAGGTGCCATGTCTGCTGGAAGGTTGCTAAAAGCGACTTGTTGCGAAACCATGCTTCGTAGCAGCGTTCGATTCCGTGCAAAGCAATTAGGCCGGCGCCCACTATAAAGCCGGCATGTATATTGAGCCAACAGACAAGCATGACGAGCCACATCAGTACCCAGCTCTTGTTGTTTTTCCAGTCGCTTTCTTGCATGACAAGCTGTAATGCTAGGAATGTAAGAGTAAATTGCTGAGCGCGTAAAGTAGAAAAACCAACCCAAAAGAAAGGGAGTACCAAGAGTAAGCCGAGTGCAAATAGCAGCGGGTCACCTCCTCTTGCACGACATACTCGATAGCAACTTAGCAGCACAGTTGCGATCAGTAGAAATCGCAGTGACATGAGGAGCGTATCGCCAAGTGGATTTGCCGTGATGATAAAGCAAATCAAACCAAATCCCCATTCATGGTGAACGGTTGGATTGAGAGTTGGTGAAAATGCAAATACATCTGCGGTGGGAAAAACTCTCGTAAGAACCATTTCTCGCGCTAGAGCCATCGCGTGAAAAATGTCATGCAAAACGTCGTTGAGTCGTGCGATATAAGCGATGAAAACTGAAAACGAAGCAAGAAGAAGCGAGACAGTTAGCCAAACCGGCGACCGTTTGCTGAGTAACGCAGATGAAGCAATCAGCGTTTCTAGAAATTGTTTCGCTCGCGCGAGTCTCATGAAAGTCGGAGGTGGGCTGAAGAATCATGACTGGATACAGGTTGGGGCATCATACCTTACACCTAGAATTTATCTTCGCTGACAATTCCGAAGTTGATCGTTACGGAATAAGATGGAATCTTCCCACTGAAATCGACTGTGTCGATTATGCGGACAGAGCCGCCATGGCATAAGAAAAGCCCCTGCGTTTACAAGGGCTTTTCTTTTTTGGTAGAAATTACTCTTGGGAGATTAGGGCCCCAAGAATAGGATCGGAGCGATGTCGTTAAGGGAAAGCATCGAAGCTGCGTTTACTTGCCTTTGAATTTGTCGTGGCAAGCTTTGCAGTTCACGGCAGCGCCGAGTTCTTCCAATGCACCTTCGCGACCGGTTACAACTTTAGCAGCTGCAACAAGAGCGGTACCCGATTGCATTTTCCATTCTGTTTCATCGCCCTTCGGAGCATTGTTTTCAACGAGATCGATCAACAGATCCAAGAATTGCTTTTTCTCTTCGTCTGAAGCTTCACCGCTAGTGACTTTCTTGCACAGGCTTGAGTTGCCGGCGAAACCCGCTTTCATAACTTCCTTGACGGTTTTCTTGGGGGCAAGGTTACTTGCTACAGCGATTCCGCCGATGCACAGCAATGCCAAAACTGCAGGGATAAATCGACGCATGAGGTTCCTCTCGAAAAGTGAAAACAGTACCAAATAAACCGGCGACATTTTGGGGAAAATCGAAGGCGTTTTCCAGGTCAGTCTGAGGAAACTTCTGGAAAACGGCGCAAAGCGAAGAATCATCGACTTCTAATTGAGACAGACTCTCATTTGGGGTGCCAGGGTCGAGTGAAATCGATTGTAATTTCTGTTTTTTGCATACCGCCAATGCGTAAGGATCTATAAGCGGATCGACAGCCAGGAGATGTCGTTGAGCGGGATGTATTAAGCACCTTTTTGGATTACGATTGAATAGTCATAGCTCTGTAGAGCGATTCCCGTTCATTGAGAAGAGGATAACAACGTGACGGCACAAGAGATTCTTAACGAATTGAAACCTCTTGGAAGCGAAAGTTACAAGCGCGTTATATTCAAACATGGTGTTGGAGAACCATGTTATGGCGTGAAAATCGGCGACATGCAGAAGATCGTCAAACGAATTAAAAAGGACTACCGACTAGCTTTGGATTTGTATGATTCGGGTGTCTATGACGCCATGTATCTGGCTGGTTTAATCGCCGATGATGCGAAGATGACAAAGGAAGATTTGAGGCATTGGTTGAAGGGCGCCTATTGCCGTCCACTTGCTGGTTGGACTATCGCTTGGGTCGCGGCGGGAAGTCCATATGGTTGGGGGCTTGCCATGGAGTGGATTGATTCAAAGGAGACTTTGACTGCGGTTGCCGGTTGGGCGACCTTAGCAAGCATCGTATCGGTTAGGCCGGACAGCGAATTGGATCTTGGTAAGCTCAAAAAAATGATAACGCGTGTTCAAAAAACGATTCACAAGGAGGCCGATGAAATCCGTTATCACATGAACGCATTTCTGATTTCACTGGGCGTTTACGTCGAACCGCTAACGGAATTGGTGTTGAAGGCCGCTGAAAAGATTGGGCCCGTTACGGCGGATTTGGGAGACAACGATTGCAACACCGAGCATTGTCGAGTACATTGGCA
>JBILTA010000577.1:0-3932 GCA_044371785.1 Pirellulaceae bacterium
CCTTGGGTATACTGCAGTGCAGAGGCAAGGTAAAGTTGGACTAGAGAGGATTTGGTTGTTGCTGCAGTTTGGATGAACGCTTCGAGCAAGTCGTTGTGTGAAGCAGGTTGCAAAATGCAGTAATCGATAGCCAAGCGAACCGATGCAGCCACAAGTGCTTCGTCATTCTCTTGCAACAGTTTTGTTAACAGCGAAACGTCTAAGCCGCCAACGGCATTCAATCCCCAGAGGGCGCGCAATCGTAAGCGCGTCGTTTGCTTCGCATCAGTTAACCGCTTCAGAAAGAGCTCACGAACGGCCCGCATATCTTCGCCCTTCGCCGCGCGGGTTGCGAGTAATTGGCGCGATTGTCGAACAAACCACTCGTTGTTGTGTTGATAGAGTTCAGCAAGTTCGATCGACTTCAGCGAATCTAGATTTGAAAACGTTTTTTTAGAGGAGTCCTGGGGCGAATTATAAGTGATTCTGAAAATGCGACCGCTATGTCGGTGCACACCATCATTTTCGTGGCATTCGCCCGCATCGGACCAATCGAGAACATAGACAGCCCCATCAGGGCCGTAGGTAAGGTCGATTGGACGGAACCATGGATCGGGCGAAAAGCCGAAATCGGGACGATGTAGTCCAACAAAAGCAGATCCTTGGCGTTCGATGTGATCTTGATTGATGCGTCTTCCGTGCAAGTTAAGAGTAAACAATTCGTTGCGAAACTCTTCGGGCCAAGCTCCACCCAAATAAAACATCAAGCCGCAATGAGCATGTCCACCGCCTGCCTTATCCGTTGCATCGGTAACGCCAAGTTTGCGAATGTCGGCCCATTTTTCGTTGGCGGAGTCCCAATGGACGTGATCCGCTGTTTGTGGAATAAGCTTAAAGACATACGGATTTAGGTCTTCACCGTACATGCGTTCGACGTGAGCACCGGGAATCGCTTGCCATAGATGGCCAATTACAGTGTTGATAAAAAAGAGTTCACCGTTATCGTTCCAATCCATACCCCAAGGATTGGTTGTTCCATGGGTGTAGGCTTCGAATTTCTTTGCCGACGGATGGTATCGCCAAACACCGACATTAATGGGGACGCGCTCCGCTCGCTCGCTTCCAGGAGGTCCTACAAAACTGGTCGCCAAGATACCGTGTCGACCATAGAGCCAACCGTCTGGCCCCCAGCGAAGCCCATTAACCAAATTGTGGCGAACGCGATCCGCATCGAAGCCATCGAGCACAACGGTTGCTTCACTATCGGGAACCAAGTCTTGATTTTTATCGGCAATGAATAGCAATTGGGGAGCGGCAAGGAGCCATACGCCGTCGAGTCCCACTTCGATACTGGTAACGCGTTGACCTTGATCCCAAAACACTTTACGGTCATCAAATCGCCCATCTTGGTTGGTGTCAGTGAATACCAGGACACGGTCGCGCATACGAAGGTCAAAATTGGTTTGTGCATCCGCGTAGGTGTAGTTCTCGACCACCCACATCCTTCCCTGCGCATCCCAACACATCGAAATCGGTTGCTGCACGTTAGGTTCTTCGGCAAACAGTGAGACCGAGAAACCTTTGGGGAGCTTCCAATTCTTGACCGCTTCCTCCGGTGTCATCCTTGGAACTTGGGATGGTTCATTGTCATAGATCTCGAACTCTTCTTGGGCCGATACTAAAGCAGTACACAGAACCGTGCATAAGCAAACAGAAGCAAAACTCAGGAAAAATCGAGAGTCGAAATACCGACAGCTCATGCTGCGAGTCCTGTTATAGAAAAGAAGTGGAGAGGTGTGAGCGTATATGCGGTGGGAAATTGCCGCTTGAGTATAGCAAAAAAAAGAGCTGAGCCTGCAACGGAATTTTGAGAAATCCGTAGCAAGTCAGCTCTAAAAGTTCGAACGGGCCCTATTTGAGCCGTTGTCTCGACTTAAATCACTCTTTTTCTTTAGGGAAATCGCCAGCGGTAACGATGACGAGACGTTTGCGATCCCAAAGTTTTTTCAGTGCTGAGTTAACTTGGTCCACTGTCAGTTCGCTGATGGATTTCTCCAGATTGGCTTGATACTCCATCGTGCGTTTTGCAAAGATGGTGCCCGCTAATTGAGAGGCGATGGCCCCATCGCTGGTACGACTCACCGCATTGCTTTGCAAGATACCCTGTTTAGCACGAGCGAGTTCTTCTTCAGTGATGCCCTTGTCGAGCAATAGGTCAAATTCTTCTGCGATAACATCGACTAGTTTATCACGGTTCGATGGATTGGCGATGGCGACTAAAGTTAGGCTGGCACGTGGATCAATGGGATGAGCATTGAAACCAGAGCTAACACCGTACGATAGACCTTCCTTCTGACGGACACGATCACCCAAGCGGGATGCCAAGGCACCGGAGCCGAACACGAAGTTACCTACTACCATCGCAGGATAGAGAGGATCGGAGTCGGTCATTTCAAATTGTTCGCCCGCGTAGTAGACCGCGTTCGCTTTGTCTGGAGTCAATACAACAATGTTTTGGCCAGGAACTTTGGTGTCGACCAAAGTTTCGATACGACCATACTTGATGTCAGACTTCCATTTCCACAGAGCTTTGGTCAATTGTTCTTTGAGTGAAGCGATATCGAAATCGCCAACGACTACAACTTCACCTGCTTGGTTGCTGAGATACTCTTTTTGCAACTTGCGAACATCGTCAACTGAAATCTTCTTGTATAGTTCGACATCTTCTTCTGCGGTAGGAATGTATCGAACATCGTCTTTGTCAAACTTATTGAGAGCTCGAATGAGGGCATTCGGGGCGAGGGCCTGTGGTTCTGACAGTTGGCTTTCGGCAGCCGTAATGTACTGTCGACGCAGGACTTCAAATTCTTCACCATCTAAACGTGGCGAACGCAGAATCTCACCAAGCAGTGGAATAAGCTCTTCAAGATACTGACGTTTGGTCTGAAGCGAGACGGTCAGTAAGCCGGTTGTGCCGCTACCACGAATTTGAGTTCTCAGTTCATCCAGTTTGTCTTGCAATTGTTGGTAATCGAGTTTGTCGGTGCCTCGAAGCATAAGATCGGGTAACATTTCGCAAGCAGTAACCAATCCACGCAGCGTCTTCTCGTCGCCGTAACGCAGGTTTAGTGTGAGATTAACAGTATTGCCGCGTGTCTTTTTGGCGAGCATGGCATATTGAATACCATCGACCAAAGTACCGCGTTCTGTTCGGGCTTCGATGGCCATCGGGGAAGAATCAAACTCTTCACCTTCTTCCATATCGCCGCGGCCTTTGTAGTCAGCTAGCACGTCGGATAGGACAGGTCGATCGGGTACAGAAATGCGTTCCGATTTGTCAGCCGGAATGAATTGACCGAGGGTTCGGTTGTTGCGAACCAAGTATGTCTCAGCCACTCGTTGGACATCTTCCACCTTAATCGCTTCGACGCGATCGCGGAAAAGGAAGTACAAACGCCAGTCACCTTGAGCACCCCAATCGCTCAGTTCGATAGCGATTTGAGTTGTATTCGAAGCGCGCAGTTCACGATCCTTGAGGATTTGTGTTTTGGCGCGATTTACTTCTTCGGCTTGAATTGGAGCCTTCGCAACACCTTCAATCGTTTCAAGGTAGGCTGTTTGAGCCGCTTCGAGCGAAGCATCTTTCGGGATTTCTGCTCCGAACATGATCATACCAGGATCATGCAACGAAAATGAGAACGAGCTAACGTTGCTAGCTAGTTTAGATTGTACAAGATTTTTGTAGAGGCGGCCTGCGGGTTCGGTGCCGAAAATGTTGGCCAGCACTTCGATGGCTGGATAGTCAGGATGTCCGCCGCTGGGGATATGATAAGCGGAGCTCAATAGTTGCGAATCGCCTACGCGACGCAGAACAACCAGTCGTTCACCATCTTGAGCTGGCTCGACCGTATAGGTGTTTTCCAGAGGGGAGTCAGGATTCTGCACAACACCAA
>JBILTA010000579.1:0-3924 GCA_044371785.1 Pirellulaceae bacterium
TGATCAACGGCCCACCACTATTACCTGGATTTACGGCAACGTCACTTTGCATCAAATCACGATAAACACCTCGATCGCGATCACCTGCCACCAACTCAAATCGATTTCCCTTCAAGTCCGTGCGATGCTTGCCACTCAAAATTCCGAGCGTAAATGAACTCTTCAAACCGAAGGGACTACCGGCCGCCCATACCAAAGTTCCTACATCCGCATCATCGCTGTTCCCCCAAGCTATCGGCATAAGACCATTGGCATCGATCTTTAGTAAGGCCAAGTCCGTAATGCGGTCGATCCCAACCACCTTGGCCAACAATCGCCGTCCATCACCCAACCAAACCTCAATTTCTTTGCTCGATTCAATCACATGAAAGTTCGTGAGGATATGGCCTTGGGTATCAACAATGACACCACTACCCTGCCCTTGCAACAACATGGACTCCGGCGCCGCTTTATCACCTAACAACTCACTCCAACGACTATCCACAACATCGCGCACATTGATGTGCACTACACTTGGGCCAACACGTTGACTGATCGCTTTCGATATCCCGTTTAATCCATCTAATGAAACTTGTTGCAACGCTTGATCGCTCGTCTCATATTGAGCTCGCAATTGCCCACGAAACCAAGCATAACGAATCTCTTCCACCAACGATGGCACAATCAATCGCACGGCCACCAACAAAACCAACACCACCAACAAGCTGGTTAGTGTCGATGCAAACGCTGCCTGGAGGCTCGAACGCAATGGAGAATTTGCGTCCCCCTCCTCCGCGTCGATATCGCTGGCCGGTACGCTGACTTCATCGCGCACGGAGCGACCGAGCTTCACAATCGTATGGGTCCCAGAAGGCGTTTCGCCTACAACTTTTTCGGACACAGAATTCTCGGACACAGAATTCTCAGCCGCAGCGATTTCGCCCGCAGCTTTTTCGGCCATAGACACATCCACAGCAGAGTGATGGCCCGAATCCGAGGTTGGTTCTAGGGGATTGGTGTCATTCATATAGGACACGCCTCGGGAGCGAAAGAATGGCCGATGGGGCGAGCAACGCTCGCAACTGAACACTTGCAGTCTATTCGAAGCACCCAACAGAAGGCAAACAAAAAGAGACCAGAAAGAACGGTTAGGGGTTTCCAATAGGGGATAAAGATCGTTACAGTCAGAACTCTTCAAAGTTTAGACTTAGGAAAAGCTATCAATGCCCCTCTCGTCTCCCAATTCGGCGGCAGAAACGATCTTCCAAGCTCTCGATTCGCTGGAGATCATTGACCCCCATACACATATCCAACCTTTGCAAGCTGCCAGCCGACACCTAAACGATCTGCTTGGTTACCATTATTTCACCGAGTTGGCCCATTCAGCGGGCGTTCCCAAGATGGAGATCGAAGGGGATCATCTTTCGGCCGACGATCGAGTGCGCCGACTTGTTCGCGGCTTGGCCCCTTTGGGAAACACCGTCCAATTGCAATGGCTACATGAAATCGCCCAAGATCTATTTGGCTTCGACGAGCCGACACTCACCCCCGACAACTGCGACAAGCTCCTAGAGCTCACTGCCAAGACGATGGCCGCCCCTGATTGGGCCGATCAAGTCCTTAAACGTTGCCGTGTCTCCGCTGTGATGCTCACCAATGATTTTGATGATCCGCTCGAAGGTTTTGACACAAAACGTTACCTTCCCTGCTTGCGCACCGACGAGTTGGTTTTTCATCTGCATCGCTCAACCGTTCGTGCGCGTTTAGAACGCTGCACAAAACAATCCATCAGCTCCATCAGCGGACTACAAGCCGCTATTGAAGAACTTTTCAAGTTCTTTGTAGCACGGGGGGCACGGGCCTGCGCGATTTCACTCCCGACCGATTTTCAACCACAACCGATTTCAACAACTACCGCCAAATTGGCTTGGGAAAAGGTGTTTAAAGCGGACGGTGATGGCGTAGACGCCACCGCTTTGAGGACGATTGGACAGTTCATTTTCTGGACTTTGGCCGAACGTTGCCAACAATACAAACTCCCTTTCGATTTGATGATCGGCGTTTACCGCAAGGTCTATCCTCAAGGCGTTTATCAGGGGCAAGATTTGTACGATAGCCGCGTCTCTCTCTATGACTATCGAGCCTTGTTCAATTCATTCCCAGATGTCTACTTCCCCACTTCGGTACTAGCCAGCGTTACGAACCAAGAGCTGGTTAGCTATGCTTGGATCTTTCCAAACGTGTTGCCGTTTGGGCATTGGTGGTACAGCAATACGCCCAGTATCATTCGGCGCGACCTAAGCCATCGACTGGAAGCGGTGCCCGCCACGAAACTCATCGGCTACTACAGTGATGCGTACAAGCTGGAGTTCATTTTGCCGAAGTTCCGGATGTATAAGCGGGTTTTAGCCAAAGCTTTGGCGGAAGACTTTGTGGCCGATCGCAGCTGGTCCGAACAAAAAGCGATCGATTTGGGAACCCAGATTCTAAAATCCAACAGCGAACGCCTGTTTTGAACAGGGGACGCTGCGCGAGAGAGGAGAGAGGAGAACAGGAGATAGGAGAACAGTTGTTTAACCCGTAGCTGGAGCGCAGCGTAGGCTAGGGTTCAGCGGCAAGAGCCAGCCCCAAAAAAACCACCTAAACCATTACCCCACAACACCTTACAACCCACCATCCAGCCCTCCCCCATCTTCCCTCTCCTCACCACTTTCACCTTTCTCCTCTCCCGCGCAGCGCCCCCTCCAGCCTGCTCTCCAGCCTGTTTACAAAAAATAATTCTGATTTTCGTGAACCGCTGTGCCGATCCCTGCATCTAGCATTTCAACTGATCTCGAATTCGTGCGGAGAAGGTACAGCAAAAATTTGCCTTTACTCACTTCTCCTGTATGATTTGAAGATTGGAAAACTTTAAGGGTGTCCACCCTTTCCTAAAAATTCTCTCTAAGCGCGCGGGACAGCGCGGGAGGTTGCCATGCGTATCGATATGAATATTGCTGCTCTACGTAACGTGATTGCCAATGTGCGAGTCATGATTGCTGTAGTCCGTGGCAACGCATTGCGCCACCAGCATTCAGGGTCCCGCACATCGCGTCATACAGGCACATGTTGCCTCAATCGACGGGATGATTTCAGTAACCCAACCGGCATTTATGCAGTCACCCAATGGCTGCAAAACCAAGGTTGGCAATGGCTGACGATGGTCGAGGGCAGGCTCTATCTACCCGCCGTGATAAAACCGGCCGTGGTGGCTAGAGCAAGCAAACCCCAGACCTCATTAAGCCCATTTAGAAGTTACTGAAAAAAACCGCTTCCGCCCAAACTCGCTGTTGCACAGCACGAAGAGCCCAAGCTGAAGCCCATCATCTCCGAAAAGACGCGATTCATCCAAGGATAGCTTGTGTAAGCGTACGTCTGTCACTTCGCAGCCGTCACCTTATCCAAACTAAGCGGATTCGTCGCACCCCAATTTCGCACCTTTGCAACTGGCTGCGTCCTGCGTCTATCCCGGTGGATGTTCGCAATCGTTGTCAGCAAACAAGTTCCTGGCCATAGCAATGGGATTGCTCGGCTAGTGCACAGATTCCGAACCCGCGCTCGCACTCGTCACCCCGAGGCTCGCTGATTCGGAATGAACCCGATCACTAAGGATGAACCTATGTGCCGAAACGAAGCCGTTGATACCGAAATTTTAACTCAGTTGATCACCGACGCGAAGAACGGTTGCCGCGCAGCCCAGGATCAGTTGATCCAATTGGCTTACGCTCGCGTCTTGCGCTATGCACAGTCTTTGGTAAAGTCGCATGACGCTGAAGACTTGGCGCAGGATACGATGATGACCGCGATCCGCAAGCTGGATCAGTTGACCAGCCCAGGCGCGTTCTTCAGCTGGTTGCGTCAGATCACGCACAACTTGGCGATGAACCATTTGACTCGTGGTCGCAA
>JBILTA010000580.1:0-3923 GCA_044371785.1 Pirellulaceae bacterium
TTGTTTCGTCGAAGGTCATGTATCCAACACTCTTATCAAGAGTCGGAACTGATTTGCTATCTGTAACAATTGGCGTTTCTGGCTTCTCCCAGCCCGTCCCCTCTGGCTTATCTCCCAGCAAATTCCCAACCCCATTTTCCCAGTGCGCGTACACATTCGAGGTGGCGACGTTATAGGTTTCGCGGGATTGGCCTTCGGTGAAGAGTAAGTCAGTGAGCGATTCGTTTCTGGAGAGTTGCCAATCTTCGATCGCATCAAGCATCGCTGCATCATGGGCGTCTTGCGCATTAGCACGTGAGGTCGAAAAAGCCGCTTGACCATTGGCGGCGGTGATGGCTTTCACGGTCCAAGGGGAGGTGCCAAGTGTGGTCGAGCCGCTGAGGGTGTTGGCCCAGGAGGTGTCACGGGCGGCATAGTACTGCGCGTCGCGAGTCTTGATCGCGCTGCGACGAGTGGCCCCTTCGACACCGGTGTCGCCGTTGGATGATGCTGAACCGTACTGGGCATCGAGCGAAGCGACTGTTTGGTCGTAGGTACGTTCAGCCCCTGCGATCGAGGCTTCTTTGTCTTTGGTCGCTTGAGCTAATGTGGAATTGAGTTGCGTTAAGGCCGCTTGCTCGGCACTCTTGCGAGCGGCTTCGGCATTGCCAGTCGCTGTGCTATGAGCACTATTGGCGTTATTGATCGCAGTCGTGTGAGCGGATTCGTTACCCGTGAGCTGCTTCTGCAAATCGGCATTCGCTAGCGCAATCGCTTTATCGCGATCCGCTCGCATTGTCGCCTCGGCAGCTGTTTCGCTGATCGTCATCAGAGTCGAAAGATACAGCTCACGGGCCGTAGCGGTTGTGGTTTCATAAGCCTTAATCGCTGTGCCAACGGTCGATGCATAAGTGATACCGGCATTCTTGACACCGGTCGTGCGCAGCAAAATGTTAGCAGTAGTACTGTTGGTATAAGTGGTCTCGATGCCACCAATATCGACACTCCACTGAAGATAATTTGGTATCTCGTTCTGCCACCACTGCGCTTTGAGTTCCGCGATCGAAGCTCGTGAGGCATCGGCTACGAGGAGCGCTGTATTGGCCAGCGACATTTAAATAAATGAAGAAAATGCAGGACTATCGAGCGCCAATGATTTCATCGACTACCCAAGGCTCTAAACTTTCGGTAGTGAGTCCAGCAGCTCGCTTTTCATCAAAAAATGGAGACAATACTTTACACGGGACGCTTGCCTTTAGTTTGATCAGACTTCCGTCTGCCATTAGTACCACGATGTACTTTTGCCGAAGATTCAAAAAATCAGCCACAGCAATATTGCTTGACGGAAAAACAGGAAGCTTGCTTGGCTTTGTCCAGTCAAATTCGGTCGGCACAGGTGATTGAGTCCCGACTATGAACTTCGGTGGTAACTCCGAGAGGGATTGGATTTTGTGTCCCGATTCCGGAAAGTTCAATTCGAAAAGTGAACCACTTCGATCGATGAAGAACGTCTCACCTGAGGTTTTGGGGGCAGGAACTGCTACTGAATAAACTTCCGCTCGCCATCCGCTATCGATGCCTTCTATCGTTGTCGAGAACAACGGGTAGTGCTTCTTGTTATTACAGAAGGTTTCTATACTCAAGTGATAAACTTGGAAGTCATTTCTCAAGGCTGTATCAAGTCTTTCATTGCATCCGGCTGAACTAAACATCAAAATAATTACGGCCTTAAGGCAAAGATGCTTGATATGTGTGCTAAAATCCAAGATTTTGCTGAAATTCATGCCAATAATCCTGCCAAAAGTTTTCATATTTTTCCGGATGAAAAGCGGTGCCTGGTCCCACTACAGTAACGCCAACAACGGTGGTATTGTACGAATCAGGATAGCTTTTTGCGAAGGTCTCCAAATCTGGCCAGCGGACAACCATCATCCCCTCACCACCAAAGGTTGCCCCCCACCAGCAATCATGTTCGAAATCATATGCTGCGAAATCAAATCCTGGCGACTCGGCAGTTTTTGTGCCAGAATGAATCCTGGGCTCCACTTCAAACATGCAGCAACCGAGCGATTCTGGCGGATTTGGACCACCGTCGTAGTAATGATTTGCGAAAATAAGAATATCCTTGTAGCCTTTGGCCTTCAATTCTCTTGCTGCCAGAATAGCCATTCCAAGCGAAAGGTCGGGACGATCCTTTACGTGGAACATTCTAGTTGGTGCTCCGAATAAGTTCAGCTTTCCTGCGTACGCTTGAACCACTCCGAGACAACCAACGGACTTAACTTTATCATAGTCTATTGGCAGATCCGGTGCCGCGGAAGCGCTCCATTCTTCCAGAGTTAACTTAATGAGTGGCTCTTTGTTGCTCGCAGAATACGGGATATTTAAGGCGAAGTCATGGGATGTCTGGTTTAATGCCATTTCCGAGATTAAATCTGTCGACAGTGAGTTAATTGAATCACCGGGAAGCCAACCTACATTTGGATCTCGAACACGATAGGCTCTTCTGAATCTATCCATCATTTCCAACCCATGCTGTCGCTCAAGTTCCAACATTTGCTGCGGGGTAAGCCAAACGATTGTTCCTTCCGAAGGTGGTAGTATCGGTCTAGGAGTGGCCGTCTCGTCCGACTTTAGTCCTGAATCCTTTGGGTCGTCATCACCCTCCTCAATGCGAGTCGTGTTCATGGCACCGGCGCCTCCCATTGTTCCAACGCCACCTTCTCCAAAACCGCGTACGGGAACGTATCCCGTTCCCTCCGGCTTATCTCCCAGCAAATTCCCGACCCCATTTTCCCAGTTCGCATACACATTCGAGGTAGCTACGTTATAGGTTTCGCGAGATTGACCTTCGCTGGAGAGCAGGTCGGTGAGCGATTCGCGGCTGGAGAGTTGCCAATCTTCGATTGCATCAAGCATGGCTGCATCATGCGCGGCTTGCGCATTAGCACGCGATACAGAATGTGCAGCTTGGCCATTGGCTGCGGATATGGCTTTCACGGTCCAAGGGGAGGTGCCGAGTGTGGTCGAGCCGCTGAGGGTGTTGGCCCAGGAGGTGTCGCGGGCAGCGTAGTACTGCGCGTCGCGAGTCTTGATCGCGCTGCGACGCGTGGCCCCTTCGACGCCTGTGTCGCCGTTGGATGATTCTGAACCGTACTGGGCATCGAGCGAAGCGACCGTTTGATCGTAAAGACGTTCAGCCCCTGCGATGGAAGCTTCTTTGTCTTTAGTCGCCTGAGCCAATGTGGAATTGAGTTGCGTTAAGGCAGCTTGCTCAGCACTCTTGCGAGCGGCTTCGGCATTGCCAGTCGCCGTGCTATGAGCACTATTGGCATTGTTGACCGCAGTCGTATGAGCGGATTCGTTACCCGTGAGTTGCTTTTGCAAATCGGCATCGGCTAGCGCAATCTCTTTATCGCGATCCGCTCGCATCGTCGCTTCGGCAGCTGTTTCACTGATCGTCATCAGAGTTGAAAGATACAGCTCACGGGCCGTGGCGGTTGTGGTTTCGTGGGCCTTAATCGCTGTGCCAACGGTCGATGCATAAGTGATACCGACATTCTTTACACCGGTTGTGCGAAGCAGAATGTTAGAAGTAGTACTGTTGGTATAAGTTGTTTCGATGCCACCAATATCGACGCTCCATTGCAGATAGTTCGGTATCTCGTTCTGCCACCACTGCGCTTTGAGTTCTGCGATACTGGCTTGTGAGGCATCTGCGACTAGGTTCGAGGTATTGGCCAGCGACCGACGTACATTGCCACGTGCCACTAGATCGCCCGCTGGATGTATTCCCCACGCCTGAGCGGTGTTATTGCGCCACACATTATCGGCGGTAGTAATCGCCTTACGCAAATCGTTATCCGCTTCCGTGTAGAGCAATGTGCGAGCACCAATGATCGGAGCCGCTGTGTCGGTATAGGTTTTCTCATCATCAGCTAAAT
>JBILTA010000581.1:0-3921 GCA_044371785.1 Pirellulaceae bacterium
AGAGCATTCTTCTTCTTTCTGAAGATGGACGAACCGCACAGCAACAGGCTCAAGTAACCAACCACTATCGGACGATTGCCCCGGAACTTGAGCCCGTTCGCAAACGAGTCAACGAACATCGCCAAGAACTCGCCTCGCTCAAGCCGACGACAACAGTTCCCGTGATGAAGGAGCTGACTGCCGATAAATTGCGAGTCACCAAAGTTCATAATCGCGGTAACTACTCGGATCTTGGGGAAGAAGTTCAACCTGGTATCCCATCGGTGTTTCAGTCAGGGAACGAAAAGGTTCAAGACCGATTGGCATTGGCTCGCTGGTTGGTGTCACGAGACAACCCTCTAACCGCTCGTGTGACCGTCAATCGTTATTGGGAACAACTGTTTGGAACAGGATTGGTCGCTACGGCAGAAGAATTTGGATCGCAAGGGGATCAACCAACGCATCCAGAGCTGCTGGATTGGTTGGCTGTTGAGTTTATGGAGAATGGCTGGGATATGAAGGCTTTGCTCAAGACGATGTTGATGAGCGCGACCTATCGCCAGAGTTCCAAAGTGAGTCGCGAGTTAGCACAGCTGGATTCAGAAAATCGATTGTTGGCACGCGGACCACGTTTTCGCCTGCCTGCGGAAACGATCCGTGATCAAGCGTTAGCTGTCGCTGGTTTGTTGAGCAAGAAAATGTTTGGTCCACCGGTTAAGCCGCCACAGCCATCGCTGGGACTTAATGCGGCCTTTGGTTCGAGTACCGATTGGCAGACCAGTGCGGGTGATGATCGTTTTCGTCGCGGCATCTACACCACTTGGCGACGCTCTAATCCATATCCATCGATGAGCACCTTTGATGCACCCAATCGAGAAGTTTGCACCTTGCGTCGCGTGCGTACCAACACGCCGCTGCAAGCCTTGGTAACACTCAACGATCCTGTGTATATCGAAGCGGCTCAAGCCTTTGGTCGAATCGTGATCAAGCACGACGGGTCGTTGGAAGAAAAGTTGGAGTTTGCATTATCCAAAGCTTTGTCGAGACCTGTTACATCGGATGAAGTCAGTGTTCTGAAAAAGCTTTATGACAAAGCTCTGGCAGTTCTCAAGTCGCAACCTGAAGAGGCCATGAAGCTGGCGTCTGATCCGATCGGTGCTGTGCCCGCTGGAGTCGATACCACGGAATTGGCCGCTTGGACTGTCGTTTGCAATTCGATTTTTAACTTAGATGAATTTTTGATGCGTCGCTAGTAGAGTGTGGGAACAAAAATGTCACCATCATCGAATGATCCACGAGTAGAAAAAATTGCTTGGCAAACACGTCGGCACTTTTTGAAATATGCGACCGGTGGTTTAGGAGCGTTAGCTCTTACATCGATGTTACAACAAGAAGGTCGGGGCGAAACAACTAGCTCGGGTGATGGGGTTATCAATCCATTATCACCTAAGGCTCCACACTTTGCAGCCAAAGCAAAACGTGTGATTTACATCCACTGCACCGGTTCACCGCCTCATTTGGATTTGTTTGATTACAAGCCAGAACTCGTGGCTCGCAACGGTCAGGACTGTCCCGATTCATTTTTGAAGGGGCGACGTTTTGCCTTTACATCGGGCGTTCCCAAATTGCTCGGAACTCCACGGAAGTTTTCGCAGCATGGTCCTAACGGAACCTGGATGAGCGATGCAGTCCCCAACTTCCATGGTGTGGCTGACGAAATTTGTTTGATTAAATCAATGTTCACGGAGCAGTTTAATCACGCTCCTGCTGAGTTATTGCTTTATACCGGTTCGGCGCGATCGGGACGTCCTTCATTGGGATCGTGGGTGACGTATGGACTCGGTTCCGAAAACGAAAATTTGCCGGGCTTTGTCGTTTTGATCTCCAGTGGAGTTCAGCCCAATGGCGGCAAAAATTCTTTCGGAAGCGGTTTTCTACCCAGCGTGTATCAGGGAGTACAATGTCGTTCGCAAGGTGATCCAGTTTTGTATGTAACCGATCCGCCCGGTATGAGTCGCGATATGCGTCGCCTGACGCTTGATGCGATTGGAGAGTTGAATCAGAAGCAAGCGGCCGATATGGGGCATCCCGAAACGGCGACGCGCATCGCTCAATATGAACTTGCTTTTCGTATGCAAATGTCCGTGCCTGAAGTGATGGACATTTCACGTGAACCCGCTGAGGTTCTCGAACAATATGGTGCCAAGCCAGGTGTCGCCAGCTTAGCGAATAACTGCTTGTTGGCGCGTCGCTTGGTCGAGCAAGGAGTGCGATATGTCCAATTGTTCGATTGGGGTTGGGACTTCCATGGAACAGGGCCTGGTGAAGATATTCGCGACGGACTCACCAATAAATGTGCGACTATGGATAAGCCAGTTGCCGCTCTGATCAAAGATCTTCGTCAACGCGGTTTGCTGGATGAGACATTGATCGTCTGGGGCGGGGAATTTGGTCGCACTCCATTTCGTGAAGGTCGCACGGCGGCTGGGAGCGTATTGGGACGTGATCATTATCCCGATTGCTATTGCATGTTCTTGGCGGGTGGTGGTGTACGCGGCGGGATGACCTATGGTGAAACCGATGAATTAGGTTTCTCTGTCGTCGAAAACAAAGTTCACGTACATGATTTACAAGCGACGATTTTGCACCAACTGGGCTTCGATCACACTCGTTTGACCTATCGTTTTCAGGGGCGCGATTATCGCCTCACCGACGTACATGGCAACGTGGTTCAAGCACTGTTAAGCTGAAGACATTAGAGCTCAAGATATTAGAGCATCAAGAGATGCCGTTGTCTCAGTCATAAATCGCGGCTGAGACAATGGCATTGTTTTAGGGATTACGGTTTATCGATCAGTCGCATCGCCTCTTCGGCTGCGGCGCGAACGGTAGCGTTCTCTTCTTCTTTAAGAAGTTTTTCTAGCTTCGGAATGGCTGAGATCGCTTCTTTGCCAAGTTCTGCGATTAAATCGCATGCCCATACACGAGGCCAATAACTGCCATCATCGATTGGCTGACCTAGCTCATCCACTTGAATCGTGGCTGGCCGTGTTTCCAGAATTTCTAAAGCGACTTTAATCACCTGCTTCGGATTAACGGATATAGCATGGAGCGCACGAACGGCTCGCAAACGAAGATATCGATTATCCTCTCCATCAAAGCGTTCTTCACTCACAGTAAGCAGAACCTTGGCTGCGCTAGAAGCCACTGGCCCCCATTCGGCGATTAAGTCGCATGCATCAGCTCGCAATTGAATGTTCGGAATATCTGCCCCCGACATTTGCGACGCTACACGAACCAATTCGATCAAAGCTGGCAAGGCGGGCAACGCCTCTTTTCCTAAGGCTTCCACGAGCTTTAAGCCCCAACTCCGAACATGTTCATCTTTGTCGGTGAGTGCTCTATTCAATACGGGCAAGCCCTTGGAGCGGAGTTCGAACATCATCCGGGCCGCATTACGACGACACTGTAAATCGTTGGACGAGAAACTCTCTTCAAGGATAGCCAATAAAATGGCAGGTTTAACGGCCACTCCCATTCGCACTAGCAAAGCGGCCGCATGACAACGACAGGATGCGTCGCCACTTTCCAACGCTTTGTGCAATAGGGGTTGGAATGAATAAATGGTATCAAGGCACTGTGTTAAACCACCCAAACTCGTCCAGAGAGCTTGCATGTTCTCTTCATTGGCACCCTCTCGATGACGCTGTTGGAGCCAATATTCGGCAGTCTTTTCCATCTTGCGCAAGCGTCGAATAACGTCTTGGACTTCACGTTCCATCCCAGTGCTAGAGACTCGGCTCATTAGCCACCCCTCCTAACGATTGACTGATCCTGACAAGAGACGCCCCCGATGATGGGACAGATCGCCAAATAGTGTATACGGGTCCGCTAATTAAAACGATAGATAGACAAAAGAATAGTTTTGCGACGAACTACTTT
>JBILTA010000582.1:0-3912 GCA_044371785.1 Pirellulaceae bacterium
GTCGATCATCGCCACGGTATATCTTGGAACCGATACACTCAACACATCCATCTTGTCCATGGAAAATATTGTTGTGTTAGCCAGCGGAATCCCAGGAGTATTACTCACTTTCGCTTGGGTCGCATCACGCAACCGAGCAGAATCACAATCGACTTTAGCAGCCTAAAAGACGCTGCGGAAGAATGGCCAAGACAAACTCTTCACAACACTAATCGCGAAGCATTACGCAAGTCCTGCCAAGATAACAGAACGAGTTACTTTTTTTTGCCGGAAATGCCCGCTTCGCGAAATCGGTCTGCATACTCTTCATAGCCCTGCTTTTCTAATTCATCGACCGGTATAAAACGTAAAGAGGCAGAGTTGATGCAGAATCGCAAACCGCCTTGCTGCGGTGGACCATCGTCGAAGACATGCCCCAAATGACTATCGGCTATCTTTGACCGAACTTCAACACGCTGAGTCCCATTGGTGAAATCGAGATCGGTAGTAATGCAGCTCGTTTCGATCGGACGCACAAAGGATGGCCATCCCGTTCCCGAATCAAATTTATCTAATGACGAAAACAATGGCTCTCCAGAAACAATGTCAACATAAATGCCAGCCTCATGATGATTCCAAAAGGAATTGGAAAACGGTAGCTCGGTCCCTTTCTCCTGTGTCACTTCATACTGAGATCTGGCCAATCTCTTCCTTAGTTCTTGCCGGGTTGGTTTAACGAACTTCGTCCAAGGTTTCTCAAACTTCGCCTTTCCGCTGTCATCCAATTTGCCTTCTACATTTGCATTTTTGTCCGTTTCAGCCCCAGCGTTTTTTGACGCCTTAGGCTTCATTCCATCCGGAAATGAAATGGGCAAAATCAATTCATCCGCCTTATCACCCCAATGCTCTTGAATAAAGGGATCCCGACCACAGGTCTGCCGATAGGCCAAATAGTTGGCGGTATTTGTGTTGTGATAATTCTGGTGGTAATCTTCCGCTGGCCAAAATTTCTTACGAGGAATTATTGGCACATTGATGGCCTTCTTATAAACCTTCATTTCGTCGATGGACTGTATTACTTGTTCAGCAAGCGTCTTTTCCTCAGGCGTCTCAAAATAGATGGCTGGGCTGTAGTTTCGGCCACGATCGATAAACGATCCAGCCTTGTCCCATGGATTGATATGCTTGATCAAGAATTCGACTAAACCAGCGTAGGTTACCTGCTTGGGATCATAAACCACCAAGATCACTTCACGGTGACCACCCGTTGAGTAGTTTTGATAGGTCGGCCGCCCGGTTCGGCCGCCCGAATAGCCCGATACAACATCGATTACTCCCGGACATTTTTCGAACGCGGACTCCACGCACCAAAAGCAACCACCTGCAAGAATGGCGGTCGCTTGACCAGAGCTTGCCCCAACTTCGCTGGGCAACTTTTGCTCCTGAGCAAAACTTAGGCGGCTACCCAAAAGAACAATACAAACCGCAATAAGAATACGGCTCGACCGGAACATGTATCGTACTCCGTAGAATGGCTGTGAGGGGTCGCGCTGTTCGTCAGGAAGTCCCTTAATGATAACAAATCAGGGGGAACTGGCGAACAGTACGTTGCCAACTCCCCCTTAGGTTCACTCTAGTATGATATCCAGCGGGCAACTTTGCCCAAAACCTGCTTATTTCAGGTGAATTTCAGCAGGCCCAATAGCCCAAATGGTGGGTCTACCCGATACGTTTTGCATCGCATCACGTAACAAACAATCCAGCACGTTCGAAGAGACTCCTCGCTGCCTGAGCAAGCGCAAGGCATCACTAGAAATCCCCAGTAAACGCACTTCTTCGTCATCCGACTCACCCAAGATCGATGAAAGATCCAGACCACCGGAAACCGTCGGCCGATGAATGACATTGTACTTGTCCAAACCTGCCTTCTTGGCAACAACAGCCAAACAATCGTCTAAGCCGCCAATCTCATCCACAAGTCCAACTCGCTTCGCTTGTGTTCCCGACCAAACGCGACCACCCGCCAAATCCTCAAGCTTTTCTACTTTGATACCACGCGAATCGCTAACCAACTTCAAGAACTTGGTGTAAACCTCGTCAATCGTGCCTTGCAAAGCCTTTTCATCTTCTTCCGTCCAAGTTCGATCGGGTGAAAAAGCATTGGCCGAATCGTCTAAGGCGATATTCTCAAAATGCAAGCCAATACGCTTGATGAGCGAACCAAAACTGAGCTTCATCGAGAATACCCCAATCGAGCCTGTTAACGTTCCTCGTTCGGCATAGACTGGCACACCGATACAACTGACCCAATAACCACCTGAAGCGGCCATATCGCCCATCGATACAATCGTTGGTTTCTTCTCTTTCAATTGAACCAATGCGCGTCGAATCGCTTCGCTGGCAGTTGCAGAACCACCAGGCGAGTTAATACGAATCACAACGGCCTTGATCTTGTCATCTTTGATAATCTCTTCGATCGCTTTGACCGTCGGGCCTGAAACAATCGAGCCAGGTGAGGCTTTCTTGCCATCTTCAATCGCTCCCGATAAATGCATTACGGCGATCGTGTTATCTTTGGTACGTGAAGCGGTTTCCGTTGGGCCGGACATGAGCTTGCCCATCAATTCAAAGACCGACATTTCTTTTTTGGGCTTAGCAGTTGTCTCGATCCATCCAGCAGGCTCCTTGATCCATGAATTCATGGTTTCCTTCATGGAACCATACGGCGCCAACTTATCGACCAAACCAACCTTCATTGCCTCTGATGGCAAAATCACTCGCTTTGCCTGCAACTCGCGTACCTTCTCAGTCGTCAACCCACGCCCCTTGGCCAGCATCGACACCTGAGCCTCATTCATCGACTTGAGCATTTCCATATAATGATCGCGCAAATGTTCGCTCATCACTGCGTTCACATAAGGCTCGACCGCACCTTTGAAATTACCAGCCCGAACGACCGAAGCTTTGACACCAACCAAGTCCATCGCATCGCGATAGAAGATCGATTGCATCGACATCGAGGGCATGTCTATGCCCCCGAAGTCTGCCAAAGCTACATAGTCACAACTCGATGCAATTGCCATGTGAGTCGAGCTTGCATTCTCCAACCATGCGCCCATCTTCTTGCCCGCTTTCTTCAACAAGTGTAAACGACGAGTTAACTCGTCCAACTGGGCAAGGTTGAAGTCGATGGACGAATCGGAAAGATCGAAAACGACATGGGTTACTTTTTCATTGCGACCAAGCTCATCGATATAATCACAAAGCTTGTAGAACGACTTACGTTTTCCAGGTCCTGCGCCGGTGAGCAAGCTCGTTGGATCAAACGCAGTGGCACCCATTAGGTCTACATAGGAACCGCTGAGGGCGATCACCTGTACTTGATTCTTGGGAGCTGGCGGAGTTTCTTTCGCAGGTTCTTTGGCTTCTTTCTTCTCTTCTACTTTTTTGTCTACAGATGCTTCGGCAGGTTTAGCTTCGGCAGGTTTTATATCTTCAGCCTTCTTTTCGCCCGACTCTTGGGGAGGTTTTTCGTCGGTGGCAACCGTCTCCGGCTTGGGAGGATCAGCGACCTTTTCTTGCGCTTCAACGCTTGTTGCGTTAGCAGCTAAGCTACTGAACAGAAATGCCCCAAGCAGCGTACGAAGCCACATTTTTCCAAAAGTGTTTTTTGATTTCACCCACGACATCGATTTATCTTCCTGTTCCCTTTATTGAGTCTCAAGCTGCACAGTCCAAACGAGTCCCACCATTGTAGTGTAGATCTCGTGACTCCGATCGTCGCGTGTTGTACCCTTTTTGACAACAAAAAGTTTCAAAATTCGGTGTCGTAGGGCGATCCGTCCCCGGTCGCCCTGCGTCCAGAACAAGCTCTCCACCGAAATCATGAGCGATCCGTCCCCGGTCGCCCTGCGTCCAGAACAAGCTCTCCAC
>JBILTA010000818.1:0-3909 GCA_044371785.1 Pirellulaceae bacterium
ACAGTAGTAATGATGCGGCTCCCACCAGGGCTGCCGGTGGCCAGCAGCGGCGAACCATCTGGGCGAAAGACCAGAGTGGGGGTCATCGAGCTGAGCGGCCTGCGACCGGGGGCAATGGCGTTAAGAGTCCCTTGCCGCAGGCCATAGGCATTTGAAGCTCCCACCTTTGCCGTGAAATCGTCCATCTCATTGTTCAGCAAGAACCCTGCCCCAGGCACCGTGATCCCATTGCCGTAAGCCGTGTTGAGTGTGGTGGTGATCGCAACCAGTCCACCATCACGGTCAGCCACGGAGAGATGCGTCGTGTCGGTTGCTTCCTGCAGTGGATTGGGTTCAGCCTCTAGCTCCGCGGCCGGACGGTGGCGATCCGCCCGGATGCGTGGGCGTTGTTGACTTGCATAGCGATGACTAAGGAGACGATCGAGAGGCATCTCCACCTGATCAGGATCACCCAGCAACCGATTGCGGTCGCGGTAAGCGAGGTTCATCGCCTCCACCATCGGGTGGATTGTGGCGGCACTGTTAAGACCCGTAGCGGCCAGATTGAGCGGCTCTAACACCTTGAGCAGCTGGAGGAGGGTCGCGCCACCACCGCTGGGGGGAGGCATGGTGAGCACTCGATGGCCCTGGAAGGTGGCCTGCAATGGAGTTGCCCAGGGGGCTTGATAGGCCGCCAGATCCGCACGGGTGATCAGGCCACCACCGTTCTGCATCAAGGCGGTGAGCTGCTGTGCCAACCGCCCCCGATAGAAACAACTGGCACCTTGCTGGGCGATACAGCGCAAGCTGGCCGCCAGCTCAGGCTGCCGGAGCCGCTCACCAGGCTGGTACGGCTGGCCGCCAGTCTTAAAAAACTGCCGAGTGCTGGCGGGATCGGCTTTCAAGAGTGGTGCGGCGGCCGCCAAGGAAGCACTCATTTCAGCCCCAACCGGGAAACCCTGTTCAGCCAAATCAATGGCGGGCTGCATCACCGTCGCCAGGGGCAAACAGCCATAGCGCGCCTGCACCCGGGCAAGACCGGCCACTGTTCCAGGGACCCCCGTGCTGAGCAGGCTGCGCAGGGCCCGTTCCCGATTCACGCTGCCGTCGGGGTTGAGAAAGAGATCAGGGCCCGCGGACTGAGGCGCCATTTCACGGAAATTCAAAGCCACCGCCTCGCCGCGGCCCACGGTCACGGCCTGGGCCGGCGAGGCCTCCCGGGCCACAGCACTGCAGGTGCGGATCGGGCCGCGGCGCGGCAGCCAAAGCACCAGAAAGCCGCCCCCGCCGAGATTGCCAGCCTGGGGCAGCGTGACCGCGAGCGCAAACGACGTGGCCACGGCCGCATCCACCGCGTTACCTCCCTGGCGCAGGATCTGCGCGCCGACCGCTGCAGCCTGTACCTCCTGGGCCGCCACCATCCCGCCGCTGGATTCCACCGGGTGAAAACGCTGCGCCTGCTCCTGCAGCAGGTTGGCCTGGGCTGGGGTGCAGGCCAGGGCTAGAGCGAGGCCCAGAACAAGGCGGTGGTGCGGCACTGATGCCATGGTCAGGAGCCGATCCAAGGTCCGAGTCTGGATCGCCGTGGCGATCCACTGGCAGACAACGCTCTATGTGGGGCCATACCCACCACCCCCAGGCGTTTCAACCCTCACCCGATCACCCACCCCCAACTCCACCGCCACGCTGCCGGGCAACAGCTCGCAGGCACCCTCGGCGCGGCGCAGGCTGTTTTGGCCGCAGCGACCCGCCTCGCCTCCCGCCAATCCAAAAGGAGCCACCACACGGCTACCGGTCAGCAGCGACAACGTGATCGGCTCGAGGGCCTGAATCTCCCGCACCACCCCATCTCCCCCGCGCCAGCGGCCGTCGCCGCCACTGCCACGCCGGATCGCAAAACGCTCCAGCCGCACCGGCAGGCGCTGCTCAAGAATCTCCGGATCGGTGAGGCGGGAATTAGTCATATGCGACTGCACCGCCGCAGCCCCAGGGAACCCGTCGCCCGCGCCGGTTCCGCCGCAGATCGTTTCGTAGTACTGACAGCGCTCGTTGCCGAAGCTGAGGTTGTTCATCGTGCCCTGGGCCGCCGCCATCACCCCCAATGCGGCGAATAGGGCGTTGGCCACCGCCTGAGAGGTTTCCACATTGCCGGCCACCACCGCCGCGGGCGGCAGCGGATGCAGCATTGAGCCCTGCGGCACCAGCAACTCCAGCGGCTCGAAGCAACCGGCATTCAGGGGGATCGCTTCCTGCACCAGGCAGCGGAACACGTAGAGCACCACGGCTTTGGTGATCGCCAGGGGCGCATTGAGATTGCTGGGCTGCTGGAGAGAGGTGCCGCTGAAATCGATCTGGGCGCAGCGGCGGCTCCGGTCCACCCGCACCGCCACCACAATCTCGGCACCGCAGTCCATCTGAACCCGCGCCTCGCCATCGCTGAGGCGATCGATCACCCGCCGCACGGCCTCAGCGGCATGGGCCTGCACCTGCTCCATGGCGCCGCCCACGGCGGCCAGGCCTTGCGCCGCCATCAGGGCCTGCAGCCGCTCCACCCCCAGGTGGTTGGCCGCCACCTGAGCCTGCAGATCGGCAATCAACTGGTCGGGATTGCGCACCGGAAAGGCTCCGGCAGGGAGGCGTTCCTGCCAGGTCGCCTCCAGCAACAGGCCTTGCCGCACCAAGGGCACGTTGTCGAGCAGCAGACCCTCCTGCTCAATCGTGGTGCTGTGGGGCGGCATCGATCCCGGTGTGATGCCGCCCACATCGGCGTGATGGCCCCGACTGGCCACAAACGCCGCCAGCTGCTCGCCAGCAAACACCGGGCTGATCACCGTGAGGTCGGGCAGGTGGGTGCCGCCGTTGAACGGGTTGTTGGACACCACCGCATCGCCGGGGGCCAAGGGCTCCAGGGCACCGCGCTCCACATCCCGCAGCAAGGCCACCACGCTCTCCCCCATCGAACCGAGGTGCACGGGGATGTGGGGCGCATTCGCCACCAGGCGCCCCTTGGCATCAAACAGCGCGCAGGAGAAATCGAGCCGCTCGCGGATGTTCACCGAAGCGCTGGTCTGCTGGAGCCGTGTGCCCATCTGCTCCGCGATCGCCATGAAGCGATGGCTGAACAACTCCAGCTGAATCGGATCCAGCGTCGAAGCAAGGCATTGATCGGGCGGGGCCGTGAGCTGCTGCGTGGCCGCCTCCACTCCGCTCTGCTCCAGCAGCAGCTCCCCCGCCGGCAGCACGTGAGCGCACCACCCCGGCAGCAGCAGGATCGTGCCCGTGTCCTCGGCAATCAGCGCCGGCCCCTGGATCTTCTGCTCCCTGCGGAGACGCTCACGCCGCCACAAGGCTGCGCGTTGCCAAGCGCCGTGGACATACAGCGGCACCTGCGCAACAGGCGCTTCATCCAGCGATGCGTCGGCCTGCGCTCCCAGCTGTAAGGGGGCGCCCGGCCAGGTGAGCTCCAGCGACAAGCGCTCCAGCTCGGGCCAACCAGCAACCCCATCCGATCTGGAGGGGAGGTAGCCATAACGGCCCCGGTAGGCCTGTTCAAAGGCCTCCACCAGCTCGGCGGCACTGGCAGCCTCGGCCCAGACCACGGGCAATGACTGATCAGCACCGGGCCAGCGCAGGTGCAGCCAGCGCTCGAGCCGCCGTTCAGCGCCCCTCACGCTCTCCTGCTGAAGCAGCTGCTCGGCCCGACGCTCCAGATCCTGCAGCAGGGCATCGCTGAGCCGCTCGCCCACGCTCTGCTCCAGCACCTTCCCTTGATCCGCCAGGCCGATGCCATAGGCCGACAACACACCAGCAAGGGGATGCAACAGCACTTGGCGCATGCCCAGCAGTTCCGCCAGGGCACAAGCGTGCTGGCCGCCGGCCCCGCCGAAGCTGCACAGCACCGCCTCCTGCAGATCGTGGCCCTGCTGGATC